>NZ_JFYL01000013.1 GCF_000632455.1 Acinetobacter sp. Ver3 | reverse complement strand
CTTTTTTATTTCTTAGATTCTTAAACTCTTTAACCTTGAGAACTTGGAGCAGTAATACTAGATTCAACTTTACAAGATTTTGGTGCCAAATCACTAACAACGTTAGTAACACATGACCAACGACCAATAGACTCTGCTGACGGCGCACTTGGATCACTGCTTGCATCTGCATCCGCTGTACGCACCCATTGAATTAATTTACCATTAATTCTTGCTGAGCCTTTAAGCGTACAATTAATTACACCTTTACCATCAGTGCCAATATTAGCGGAAATAGTTGAACATGCCGTCGAATTAGCAGCTAATCCAACTTTAGCTGGAGTACTTAAAGCACTTGAAATACCTTCAGATAATTGAGCTTCCGCATTTGTTTTACCACCACTAATATCAGCTAAACCAACAGCTACTTGTGATTTAGCAACATAATTTTGGTAAGCTGGAATCGCTACTGCAGCAAGAATACCGATAATTGCAACAACAATCATTAACTCGATTAAAGTAAAACCTTTTTGAGCGTTCATAACATCTCTCCTAATTTTTTAAGTTCAAAGTTAACAACCTATCCCCAAAATAGATTTTGTTGTTGCTAACTAACTGATGCTATTTTCTGATAACGCCTCAAAGTTGCCAATAAATATTTTTCAAATTTATTTTTAATGTTAATTTATGTAAAAAAGTGACATTTTTTGTCACTTTTCTTGAATCAATTTAAAATAATTGGCTGATTACTGAGCTCATTTTCTAAATCTTGCACTTTATCATCATAAAAACGATTCAAAATTTCCACGACTTCCATCACGCCAACAATAACACCCTGTTTATAATTTTTATTTTTTAGCTCACGGATCATGTGATCACAGATTGCTTGCCAATCCTGTTGCGTTGTTGCCTTTTGAATTCCACGATCAATCACAATTTCAACTTTCTGCTCACATAGATTTAAATATATCAGTACACCACTATTAAACTCTGTATCCCATACACCTAATTCAGCAAAAAGTTGTTCTGCTCGCTGACGAGTATTCATTGAATAAGCCAAGGCACATGGAATATATCCCTCTATGACCACTTGGATCTCTCCAACATGACCTTGCTCCGCTTGTTTCACTGCCTCTGCAATCGCATTTTGGTCCATCTTGGAAAAATAACGTTTAGACGCAGGCAAATAACAAAAGTGCCTAATCCAGCGCTTAAAACTCGGTTGAGATGCTTGTTGCAACCTTGGTTCAGTGATAATTTCTGTCGTTTCTGTTTTTGTTACCATGAGCCTGACGCACCTCCCCCACCAAAGCCACCACCACCGCCACTAAAGCCACCACCGCCAAATCCGCCTCGACCGCCACTGCCGCCACGTCCTCCGCCAGATAAAAATGCTTGGAAAATCAACTGTGCGATGGATGTAAATAATAAAAAGAAAATTCCAATACCCACAATTAAGCTGATTATAATCCCTGAACCATAAATCATACTCGCAGCAAAAGCAGTAACGCCCGCGACCGAAGCACTTAAACGATTACCAATAATAAAAGAACCAATCACACCAGCGATTAAAATAAATAATACCGTGTTAAATGTCTTTTCTTTTGCATATTGCGCTTTTAAGGCTTGTTCTTGTCTAAGTTTCAGTTCTTCAGCGGCTTGTTGGGCAATTTCCGGATCAAGGTTAACGATTCGTTCAATTTCTCTGACCCCTGCAATTAAACCCTGTCCAAATTGATTGACTTTAAAATAAGGGGTGATTTGTTCGCGAATGATTCGACTCGCAACGATATCTGGAATCACTCCTTCCAACCCATAACCTGTTGCGATATGTAATCTTCGATCATTAATCGCCACTGCGATTAATAAACCATTATCTTGTTGAGCAGAACCTAACCCCCAAGTCTGTGCTGTACGCATTGCAAAATCAAAGATACCTTCCTGACCAGTTGTCGGAACGATGACGATCCCAATTTGAGCCTTACCCTCATTATATAGACCGCGAATTATTGTATCGAGTTCAGACTTTACTTGAGGAGAAAGTATATTCGCCTGATCTATCACAGGTTCATTCAATGTTGGGAGTTGACGTTGAATGTCTCCTTCCTGCATATCATTTGTAACAGTAACAGGAGGAACTTGTGTTGGGTTATTTTGCTGAGCACCTGATGATGGATTTGTTGAGTTGGGTTGAATCACTTTTCCCAGCACAATCGCGTCAGACTCATGATCTACTGCTGTTGCAGTTTCTGCATGAACCATTTGCAATGTACAGGTCATCGCAAAGACAAATAGCCATGAAAGTAATTTCATACTATTGTGTCTAAGATGCTGAGTTCTCATGCTCATATTCATCAACTTATAATCATTGATTTAATCAAAAGAAACATTTGGTGCCTTTTGTGCACTCGCTTCAGCACTAAAGTTTTCTTTTGCATCCATGCCAATGACTTTCGCAGTTACGACTTGTGGGAATTGACGAACATAGGTGTTGTAATCTTGGACGGTAGAAATATAGCGATTACGCGCAACTGCTATACGGTTTTCTGTACCCTCTAATTGTACCTGCAAATCACGGAATTGCTCATTCGCTTTAAGATCTGGATAGTTTTCAGTCACTGCCAGCAAACGTGATAATGCACTTGTCATTTGCGATTGCGCTTCTTGATAACGCTTGAATAGTTCAGGATTTTCAAGAACTTCTTTATCAACTTTGAGCCCTGCAACATTTGCACGTGCCTCTGTGACTTCAGTTAAAACTTGTTCTTCATGTTTTGCATATCCTTTAACTACATTCACCAAATTCGGAACAAGGTCTGCTCGACGCTGGTATTGGTTTTGTACCTCAGACCATGATGCAGTCACCGCTTCATCTTTCGCTTGAAGTGTATTGTACCCACAACCTGTGAAAAGCAAGGTACTTGATAATGCAAGCACAACAGCTGATTTTTTTAAAATTTGCATGACATCAACCTCATTATTTATTTGTATTTGTTTAATTAAAAATATTGTATACGCAAATTCAAAATTGAATGTAGCATTTATTTTATGGCTTTAATTTATATAAAAACATTAAGATAAAAAAAGCCACCCTAAGGTGGCTTTTTGTTTGAAATTACTCTTCGTCTTTTTTATCGTCAGCTGGAGGTAAGTCCTTCACAGCTTCAGCAATTAGACCAAACATGTAGTTTCCGTATGCATTAGTTTTATCATAATGGAAACGTAAACGAGGTGTGATACGTGTTTTAATACGACGACTCAGCTCATGGCGCAGAAAACCTGATGCTTTATTTAAAACATCTAGAGTATCTTTATTTGCTGCTTCACTTTGCTCATCACCAAGTTCACGCCCCATGACCGTGACATAAACTTCAGCATAGCCTAAATCTGGGCTCACTTTCACCGCTGAGATGGTCACAAGACCACCTAAGCGTGGATCTTTCAGCTCCTGACGGATAAGTTCAGACAATTCACGCTGAACCGTGTCCGCCATACGCTTAAGACGTTGACTACCCGCCATTAAAGACTCCGTTTAATTAATTGAACATCATAGACTTCGATTTTATCGAGCACTTTGATGTCTTTATAGCCTTTGACTGCAAGACCACATTCCATACCAGCACGAACCTCTTCAACCACTTCTTTATAACGGCGAAGTGATTCAAGTTCACCTTGGAACACAACCACGTCATCACGTAAGACACGAATTGGTTTATTACGGTGTAATAAGCCCTCAAGAACCATACAACCTGCTGCAGCACCAAACTTACTCGAGTGGAATACTTCACGTACTTCAGCCACACCAAGAATTGTTTCACGATGTTCTGGTGCAAGCTTACCACTCATTGCATCTTTCACATCATCAATCAATTGGTAAATGATTGAGTAGTAACGGATGTCGATACCATCTGCGTCAGCTTTTTGGCGCGCTGTATTATCTGCACGAACGTTAAAGCCTAATAAGAATGCTTCTGAAGATTCTGCAAGTGTGACATCAGACTCAGTAATCGCACCAACACCTGAACCAATTACACGCACTTTCACTTCATCAGTTGAAAGTTCAGCCAATGCAACATGAAGCGCTTCCAATGTACCGCGAACATCTGTCTTCAGAACAACATTCACAATCGGCACATCTTTTTTGCCCATTGAAGCCATTAAGTTTTCGAGACGCATTGCAGATTGACGCTCTAAACGTTTTTGACGTTCACGATCCATACGCGCATCAGCCACTTCACGTGCTTTCTTCTCATCATTTACAACAAGAACTTCGTCACCTGCCATTGGCGCTTCTGGAAGACCTAAGATTTCAACTGGAATCGATGGACCTGCAGACTTAATACGTTGACCATTTTCATCAGTCATCGCACGTACACGACCGTAAGATGCACCAGCTAGAACAAGGTCACCTACTTTTAATGTACCATTTTGAACAAGAATCGAAGTAACCGCACCACGGCCTTTATCAACACGTGCTTCGATTACAACACCTTGTGCCGCACCTTCTTCAGAAGCTTTAAGCTCTAGAAGTTCAGATTGAATCAAGATCAAGTCAAGAAGTTCATCAATACCTGCACCGGTGTGCGCAGAAACCATCGCGACAGGGACATCACCACCCCATTGCTCAGGCACGATTTCTTTAGTTGTCAATTCATTCAATACGCGATCTGGATCAGCAGATTCTTTATCCATCTTGTTGATTGCAACAATGATTGGCGTACCTGCTGCACGAGCATGGTCAATCGCTTCCGCTGTTTGTGGCATAACACCATCATCAGCTGCGACCACCAATACAACGATATCAGTTGCTTTCGCACCACGTGAACGCATCGCAGTAAATGCTGCGTGTCCCGGAGTATCTAAGAAAGTGATAATACCTTTATCCGTTGTAACGTGATAAGCACCGATATGCTGTGTAATACCGCCCGCTTCACCTTGCGCTACTTTCGCACGACGAATACGATCAAGAAGCGATGTCTTACCATGGTCAACGTGACCCATGATAGTAACCACTGGTGGACGCGTTGTTTGTGCACCACGTGCTTCTTCAGCCGCTTCAAGCAAGTTATCTTCCGCTTGAGTATCTGATACTAGAACTGGGTTATGACCCATTTCTTCAACCACTAGAACTGCTGTATCTTGGTCGATTGATTGGTTTTGAGTGACAAGCTCACCCATTTTCATGAGTGTTTTAATTACTTCACGAACCTTAATCGCCATTTTTGCAGCAAGGTCAGCAACAACAATAGTTGCACCGATTTCAACATCATAAACTTGCTTTTTAACTGGCTTCTCGAAACCATGTTTATTAGCTTGGCTTGATTTCAAACCACGTTTATGAGAGTTGTCACGGAAAGATTGCTCTTCTTGACCACGACGACCGCCTTTCTTAGGAGAACGCGCACCTGGTGTGTTATTACCACGCTTAATGTCACGGTCTTCTTTCGCAAATGAATCTTCGTATGCTTGACCAACAAGACCAGCAGCCAATGGAGAATCATCGACCACACGAATCGTTGCAGTTGCATCTTCATTAGAGTACTTAGAAGCCATCTGACGCATTTGTTCAAGCGTACGTTGTTGTGCTTCTTCAGCTGCTTTACGACGTGCTGCTTCTTCGACTGCTTTTAATTTAGCAGCTTCAGCTTCACGTGCTTTTTTCTGTTCTGCAGTTTCAGTTGGCTTAGTTGCTTGTTTAACAATCGGTTTATTTGTTGACTTGCGCTTAACCACAACCGCAGCTTTAGCAACTTCTTGCTTCTCACTCGATTGTTTCGCTGCAGCACGCATTGCATCTAAGTTCGCTTTCGCTTTACTTACTGCAGGTTGCGCCTTCTCTTCAGCTTGAGCTGGTTTAACTTCAACTTTTTGCTGTGCTTTTGCTTCAGTTTCAGCTTTTGCTTTTGCCAATGCTTCAGCTTTAATTTGTTCAGGATCTGGCTTAGTGAACGTATGCTTCTTACGAACTTCTACGTTAATAGTTTTAGCTTTACCTGATGTACTTGCTACTTTTGCAGTACTCGTAGTTTTACGTTTCAACGTGATTTTTCCTGCGCTGCCGCTGTCTTGCCCATGCGCTTTTTTCAAATGAGCGACTAAACGGTCTTGCTGTTCTACTGAGATTGTGTCTTCTGCCTTAGATTGAGGCAACCCAGCATCTCGCACCTGATCTAATAGTTTTTCAACTGGAAGACCTACGCTGACTGCTAACTCTTTAATTGACTTATCCGTCATGTATGACCTCCTCGTTAATTAAACCATGATTCACGTGCTTTCATGATCAATTGACCTGCTTTCTCAGCACCTAAACCTTCGATATCAGAGATATCATCAGTTGCCTGATCTGCTAAATCATCTACTGTGATTACACCGCGAGCCGCTAATGCATAAGCAAGCTCTGAACTCATTCCTTCCATCGCTAGAAGCTCTTCGCTCGGTTCTTGAATATTTTCTTGCTCTTTCAGTGCATCTGCTAATGCAACTTCTTTCGCACGGCTTTGTAAAAGCTCAACCGTTTCTGCATCTAATTCGATTTCATCAAATGTTTCAGCTGGAACGTAAGCAATCTCTTCAAGTGAAGTAAAGCCCATTTCTACCAATGCCATCGCAAGGTCTTCTTCAATATCAAGACGACCTACAAACATATCGAGATATTGCTGTGCTTCATTTTGTTGACGAGCACGGTACTCTTCTTCAAGCATCATATTGAGCTTGTAACCAGTTAACTCAGAAGCTAAACGTACGTTTTGACCTTGAGAACCAATTGCACGCGCCAATTGATCGCTTGTAGCAAAAATAATATCTGCTGTGCGTTCTTCTTCATCAATCACAATACCCGATACATCTGCTGGCTCTAAAGCACTTGCGATATATTGAGCTGGATCATCTGACCAAACTACAACATCAATACGTTCACCGTTTAATTCTTGCTGTACAGCTTGGATACGTGTTCCACGCATACCAATACATGCACCAACTGGATCAATACGATGATCGTTCGTTTTCACTGCAATTTTAGCACGAACACCCGGTTGACGTGCAGCAGCTTTAATTTCGATGATTTCTTCAGAAATTTCTGGAATTTCTTTTTTCATCAATGCCATTAACATTTCTGGCTTAGCACGAGAAAGTTGTAGCTGCGCACCACGACCTTCACGGTTTACGTTAAATAAAATCGCATTTACACGTTGTTTAGGACGTAAAATTTCTTTTGCGATCATTTCTTCGCGTGCAAGATATGCTTCCGCATTCTCACCGAGGTCAATGATGAAACCATCTTTAGTTTGTTTCTTTACTTCACCGTAAATTAACTCACCAACTTTAGATTCATATGCATCTGCAATAAGCGCACGTTCAGCTTCACGAATTTTCTGAACAATAACTTGCTTCGCGATTTGAGCTGCAATACGACCAAATTCAATTGATTCTACTTCAAGCTCACGCACATCACCGATTGACCATTTCGCTGGGTCCACATCAGAAATCGCGTCTTGGCATGCAGGCATTTCATGATCTTCATCTGCTACTACAGTCCATTGACGGAAAGTACGGTATTCACCAGTCTTACGATCGATTTCAACGCGCAACTGTGCTTCTTCAGAATTTGTGCCTTCGTAGAATTTTTTCTTCGTTGCAGCAACTAGAGCTTGCTCGAGCGCTTCGAAAATCGCTTCACGACTAACACCTTTTTCATTACTAACCGTCTCAGCAACGGTAAGAATTTCACGGCCCATAAGTCACCTACTATTCAAATTCTTTTAGTTAAGATTAATTTAGTCTTGGTAGATCAAGTTGGCCTTATCGATATTGTGACTATCGATCTCGAGCACTTGTTGCTTTTCAACTTCAACTTGGATCATTTCATTTTCTACATCTACAGCAACCAGTTTCGCTTGGAATTTACGGCGGTTATCCACTGCAGAAATCAAACGTAAAGCAACTTGTTGACCAATATATGCTTGCATCTGTTCAAGTTTAAAGAAAGTGCGATCCCAACCTGGTGATGAAACTTCTAATGCATATTCACCAGAAATTGGATCATGAACATCGAGGATTGCACCAACTTGTTGGGTAACACGTACACAATCTTGCACACCCACACCACGACCAAGATCAATTTCACCGTCTTCGGAAATAACAGGTTCTTTGTTTGGATCTTCAGGCTTGTCAATGTAGATACGTACTAGCGAACGCTTACCCTGAGGTGTAAATTCTAAACCCCATAGTTCAACATCGCACGCCTCAACAGCGGGTGCGATCAGTTCATACAATGCTTGGGTTTTATTTGATAACTTCATTTACTCTCGTCATTTATGTGCGATTCAATCGGCCAATAGACCGACACAGACTAACTATAGTGATAGCATGATTATTTGACCAATTGATGTCCACACTACACGATAGATAACAAAAAAGGGCGCATTCGCCCCCATTATTGCACAGAAAAGCAATGCCCACTGTGCAAAAAGGCCCACCTAGTTGTGAGCCTCTTTAGAAACTTGGTAGCGGGAGCTGGATTTGAACCAACGACCTTCGGGTTATGAGCCCGACGAGCTACCAGACTGCTCCATCCCGCATCAACGTGCAAAATTATATCTAAATTTGAATCATTTTTCAATCAGAAAAATTTTCTAATTAGACTTGATTAAGTTGCACCTTAATCAAAAGTGGTAGCGGGAGCTGGATTTGAACCAACGACCTTCGGGTTATGAGCCCGACGAGCTACCAGACTGCTCCATCCCGCATCAACGTGCAAAAAGTATATCTCAACTCAAACCTTGTTTAAGTTGCCTATCTTAAGTTTGCATCTTAATTATAGGATTGATTGGTAGCGGGAGCTGGATTTGAACCAACGACCTTCGGGTTATGAGCCCGACGAGCTACCAGACTGCTCCATCCCGCATCAACAGATTTTGCTGCAAACACCAACTTAAACTTCTGGATTATAAGTTGGTGCGGAAGGGGGGACTTGAACCCCCACGCCCGAAAGCACTACCACCTCAAGGTAGCGTGTCTACCAATTCCACCACCACCGCAGCTGTGACGCATTCTAGTGGTTTCAATGAAAAATTGAAAGCGAAATATTCAATTATTCAGCTGGTTTTGGTGCAGTTGATGAAGTTTCAGGCGATTTTTGATCAACTTGCTCAGTTGTGTTAATCGTTTTCAAACCATAAGCATCTGTCGTTTGCTGCTTTGCAAAGTAAGCCAAACTAATACTTGTAATAAAGAATAAAGCAGTAAGTATCCCGGTTAAACGTGTTAAGAAGTTACCAGAACCAGAAGCGCCAAATACAGTCGCTGCACCGCCACCGCCAAAAGACGCACCAGCATCTGCACCTTTACCATGCTGTACTAGAATTAAAATAATCATCAATAACGCTAAAATGATGTGTAGCACCAGTACAAAAGATTGCATGATGAACTCCTAATTATTTTGATTGAGCAAATGCTTGCGCAATTTGAACAAATGATTCTGCATTGAGTGATGCACCGCCTACGAGGGCACCATTAATATCTGGGCATGCTGCCAATTCAACAGCATTCTCAGGTTTTACACTACCACCATAAAGAATTGCTATATTTTGACCTTCAGGTGTAATTTGACTCAATCCTTCACGAATTTTAGCATGCATTGCTTGTGCATCATCCGGGGAAGCTGTTTTACCAGTTCCAATTGCCCAAATTGGCTCGTAAGCGACGGTAATATGCACCCATTGCTCTGGATTCACAACACCTGCAATGTCACAAATTTGTTGTAACACCACTTGCTCAGCTTGCCCACTTTCACGCTGTTCAAGGCTTTCACCCACACAATAGATGATATGTAAGTTAGCAGCTAAAGCATTTTTTATTTTTTCATTAAGAATCGCAGGCGTGTCATTAAATATTTCACGACGCTCAGAATGTCCAATTAATACATAATCGACTTGGCTATCCTTTAAAAGATCTGCGCTAACTTCACCTGTAAATGCACCAGTACCCGCAATACGTGATACATCTTGAGCGACCACAAACACTTCATGAGCATCTGTTGCAAGTTCATTTTTTACTTGGAGTAAAGCCAATAAAGTTGGCGCAACACCAATTTTACAAACATCATGAGCGATTGAAGCTTGCTCAAGCTGTTGTTTCAAATCAGCTAAAAGCTGTTGCGTGTTAGCCTGCATTGGGTTCATTTTCCAATTGCCTACAACCCACGGAGTAATTGTCGAACCCGACATAGATCTAACCTTCTATCAAAAATGCGCACATTCTACACGGATTTTAAAAAATTAACGTAAAAATTCAATGGATACAGATTCAGCACCTAGAATTCTTTAAAAAAAGACAACATAAGACACAATACCCAACAGAATAAGTGAAAAAATTCAATTTTTTCATAGTTTTCGGATAATATTAATGATTTTAAGTATAGAATTTTCTACTTATAACCGTATAATTTTAATATTCGAATTATAAAATGAATTTAAGGCGTATTGGGGATGACTTTAGATCAAAGTGGGCCAAAATTTTCTGGGTTAAGTCGTCGTTTGGTTGATGAAGGCATTTTGACCTCCCAGCAAATGCAAAATGCTATTATTAATTCAAAAAAATCTCATCAAAAATTAGTACCTTACCTCGTTGAACATCTCAAAATACGAGCAAATACGATTGCTGAAATGGTTGCTCAAGAGTTTGGGGAGCCATTGTTCGATTTAGATGCATATAATGTTGAGTTACTACCCAAAGATATCGTTGCAGAAAATCTTGTTACAAAACATTTAATCTTACCTTTATATCAACGAGGTATATCTTTATTTGTAGCGACGAGTGATCCTACAGATATCGAAGCATTGGAAGCAATTCGATTTAATAGTAAATTAAACGTCGTTCCTATTACTGTAGAACATAATAAACTTGAAAAACTGATCGAAAAGCATTTTTCTGAAAATGAGAATTTCAATTTCGGTGATGAAGATCTTGACGTTAACGTGGTCGAGAACGATACACCGCAAAATAATAACGATGATGGTCCTTCAGGTGATGATTCCCCGATTGTTAAGTACATCAACAAGCTTTTGGTTGACGCCATTCGCATGGGTGCATCAGATTTACACTTCGAACCTTATGAAAAAACGTACCGAGTTCGATACCGCGTTGATGGTGTTTTAAGAACTATTGCAAATCCACCATTGCAACTCGCGAATCGATTAGCTTCACGCTTGAAAGTTATGTCTCAAATGGATATTTCAGAAAAGCGTATTCCGCAAGATGGCCGTATTAAGCTTAAATTATCTCGTACTAAAGCGATTGATTTTCGTGTGAACTCATTACCAACCCTATTTGGCGAAAAAATCGTATTACGTATTTTGGATCCGTCTAGTGCAATGCTCGGTATTGATGCATTAGGTTATGAAGAAGATCAGAAAGCTTTATTCCTTGAGGCACTTGAGAAGCCTCAAGGCATGTTACTGATTACGGGTCCAACAGGTTCTGGTAAAACAGTATCGCTTTATACAGGATTGAATATTTTAAATACTGAAAATGCCAACATCTCTACAGCAGAAGATCCCGTAGAAATTAACTTAGAAGGCATTAATCAGGTCAACGTTAACTATAAAGTGGGCTTAAGCTTCTCAGTCGCATTGAAATCATTCCTGCGTCAAGATCCTGATATTATTATGGTCGGGGAGATTCGAGATCTCGAAACAGCTGAAATTGCAATTAAAGCAGCACAAACAGGCCACATGGTGATGTCTACACTTCATACCAATAGTGCTCCTGAAACCTTAACCCGGTTGCGCAATATGGGGGTTCCCTCTTTTAATATTGCAACTTCGGTGAATCTCGTCATTGCTCAACGACTTGCTAGACGACTGTGTGTACACTGTAAAGTACCTGCTGATATTCCTAAACCAAGTTTGTTAGAAATGGGATTCACAGAACAGGATTTAGCAGATCCAGATTTTAAAATTTATCAACCTGTCGGTTGTCCTGAGTGCCGTGATGGTTATAAAGGACGTGTCGGTATTTATGAAGTCATGAAAGTGACACCTGAAATTTCGAAGATTATTATGGATGATGGCAATGCGTTAGAGATTGCAGCTGCATCTGAAAGACTGGGGTTTAAGAATCTTCGACGTTCAGGATTAATTAAGGTCATGAACGGACTTACTTCTTTACAAGAAGTGAATCGAGTGACCAGTGAATAATTAAAAATAAGGAAATCATTATGGCGGTGAAAAAAGCACAGATGATGCCAACGTTTGTATATGACGGCGTGGATCGCAAGGGAACCAAAGTTAAAGGTGAAATGCCTGCGCGTAATATTCAACTTGCAAAAGTCATGCTCCGCAAACAAGGCATTACGGTGCGTAGTATCCGCGAGAAGCGCAAGAATATTCTTGAAGGCTTAATGAAGAAGAAAGTGTCTACTTTGGACATCACCATCTTTACGCGTCAGCTTGCCACCATGATGAAAGCAGGTGTACCACTTGTTCAAAGCTTTGAAATTGTTGCAGAAGGCTTAGATAATCCTGCAATGCGTGAAGTGGTTTTGGGTATTAAAACTGAGGTCGAAGGTGGTAATACTTTTGCAGGTGCACTACGCAAATATCCTCAGCATTTTGATCAGTTATTCTGCTCATTGGTAGAATCAGGTGAGCAATCAGGTGCGCTTGAAACCATGCTCGATCGAGTCGCGATTTATAAAGAAAAAAGTGAAGTTCTCAAACAAAAAATTAAAAAAGCGATGAAGTATCCAATTGCTGTCATTGTTGTTGCAATTATTGTGACCATTATTTTGATGGTCAAAGTGGTTCCTGTCTTCTCTGAGATGTTTAGCTCATTTGGCGCAGACTTACCTGCGTTCACGCAACTCGTAGTGGCAATGTCTGAGTGGGTGCAAAAATATTGGTTTATTTTAATTATCGGTATCGCGCTGACCATTATCGGCTTTATTGAAGCCAAAAAACGTAGTCAAAAATTTGCGGATGCATTAGATCGCACGGCTTTAAGGCTGCCTATTTTTGGTGATTTGGTTTATAAAGCAATTATCGCACGTTATAGCCGTACACTTTCAACCACATTTGCTGCCGGCGTCCCTTTAATCGATGCACTCCAATCAACAGCTGGTGCAACGAATAACGTGGTATATGAGCAAGCAGTTATGCGTATTCGTGACGACGTTGCGACTGGTCAACAACTTCATTTCGCTATGCGCTCGACCAATTTATTCCCATCTATGGCTGTGCAAATGGTAGCGATTGGTGAAGAATCGGGTTCACTCGATGCTATGCTAGATAAGGTTGCAACCCATTATGAAAGTGAAGTCGACAATGCTGTCGATGGCTTAACCTCCATGATGGAGCCTTTGATTATGGCCATTCTAGGTGTCTTGGTCGGCGGCTTAGTCATCGCAATGTATCTTCCAATCTTCCAAATGGGTTCTGTGGTGTAATGAACGAAATAATTGCGTATTTAATTCAATCGCCTACAGCACTCTATTTAACTGTAGGAATCATCAGCTTATGTGTCGGCAGTTTTTTAAATGTTGTCATTTACCGCACACCTAAAATGATGGAGCAAGAATGGCGTCAAGACTGTCAGATGTTTTTACATCCCGACCAAGCCATAATTGATGAAGATAAGCTCACGCTAAGTAAACCTGCATCGACCTGCCCGAAATGTAAAACACCTATTCGTTGGTATCAAAATATCCCCGTGATAAGTTGGTTATTTTTACGTGGAAAATGTGGTGAATGTGAAAATCCGATTGGCATTCGTTATCCACTGGTAGAAGTTTTGACTGCTGTTTGCTCATTAGTGGTCGTCGCGGTATTTGGTCCAAGCCTACAAATGCTTTTTGGCTTAATTTTAACGTGGACACTGATCGCACTCACATTCATCGACTTCGATACACAACTTTTACCCGATCGATATACTCTCCCCTTGGCTGCACTTGGTTTAGCGGTAAATAGCTATGCACTCTACACCTCACCTACCTCCGCCATTTGGGGTTATTTGATTGGTTTCCTCTGTTTATGGGTGGTGTACTATCTATTTAAAATCGTGACAGGCAAAGAAGGAATGGGATATGGCGACTTCAAATTACTGGCCGCGCTTGGTGCATGGATGGGTCCATTTTTATTACCGCTCATTGTCCTACTTTCATCCTTAGTCGGTGCAATCATCGGCATCATTTTGATGAAAGTCAAAAAAGAAAATCAGCCCTTTGCTTTTGGACCTTATATTGCGATTGCTGGATGGATTGCATTCTTATGGGGTAACGAAATTATGAAGGTTTATTTAGGCGGTTAAGCTAAAATAAGCCCCATTATGATAATTACAAGGTTTTTTACATGCGCTTTATTTTGGGCTTAACAGGTGGTATTGGAAGTGGAAAAACTGCTGCAAGTCAGTGGTTTGAAACACAAGGTATTACTGTTGTTGATGCAGATATCGTAGCACGTGAAGTGGTTGAAATTGGAAAACCTGTACTACAAAAAATTAAAGATCATTTTGGGGATTGGGTGCTATTGGAAGATGGCGCACTCGACCGCAGAGCGTTAAGAGACCATATTTTTAAACATCCTGAAGCTAGAAAGATATTAGAAAATATTACGCATCCTGCAATTCGCCTATCGATTATTGAACAACTACAACGGGCGACCAGTCCTTATGCCATTTTAGTTTCCCCACTCTTATTTGAAACCAATCAACACCAACTTACTCAACGTACTTTACTGATCGATGCATCCACAGAATTACAAATCTTGCGTGCTTCGCAACGTGATCATCAAGACATTGAGCAAATTAAAAAAATAATGAGTGCGCAAATGTCTCGTGAAGAAAAATTAAAACGTGCAGACGATGTTGTTATTAATGATGGTGAACTTGATCATCTCTATCAACAACTCGCAGTAAAACACCAATATTATCTTAGTCTTGCACAACAAGCTTAGATTAAAAAAAAGCAGTCTAAGAAGACTGCTTTTTTTGTTGCTCAAGTTTTTGGCTTAGTGCATCTTGGCGACGCAGCCATCGCCATGGTTGTAATGCGCCTATCGCCATACCCAACAACCCAATTAACATTGCAATACTTAAAGGTTCATTTAACAAAGGCACTGCCAAAATTGCAGCTAAAAAAGGCGCTAAATTGGTAATGCTCCCTGCTTTAAAAGCCCCGAGTCTTTTAATCGCTTCCACATAAGTTAATGTTGCAATAATGACCACGAATATGCCATGAAATATTGTTTGAAACAGTAAATGCTGAGGCTCAGGAGTACTAAGATTTTTGGGTAAAAATAACACGTAAATGGGTACATAAATCACGGCTGACCAGATGGCAACTCCACACATCGCCTGCCATGCACTCAGTTGGAATTTACGCAGTAATACGGTAAATATTGCCCAAAAAATGGCGCTCAAGAAGAATAATCCATCACCAGCACCAAAAGGAATGCCTGATTCACGATACATCAGGAGACTCATAATACCGAGCACGGTGATCATAATGATCAAACTTGCCCATGTATGACGATCAAAAGCCTGCTTCATCAATATAAAAGCCACAATGGCAGTACAAATAGGAATACAACCATTGAGAAAAATTGCAGCATGCGCAGTCGGTGCATAGTGAAATGCGCTATAAGCCAACAAACAATAGATCACACCACCAATCATTGCCAAGATAAATGGTTCTTTTTTAATTAAAAAAGAGGCTTCTCTACGATAAAGTAGAATCGGCATTAAGATCAAAAAAGCCAGTGAAAAACGCAGTGCCACAATGTCCCACGTATTGATATGCCATAGCGCATTTAATCGTGCAGTGAGGGTAAATCCCCCCCAGATGCACATGGTAGTAATAAGAAAAAAATAGCCTTGGGCTCGATCTGAAAGTGCCATCTCTAATTAGGCTTGACGTTGTCTACACGCTTCGTAAAGTGCCATGCCTGTCGCCACACTCACATTCAAACTTTGTAAATTGCCACTCATTGGAATATAAACTTTATGATCACATTGCGCCTGTGTAATCGGTCTTAAACCAGTATCTTCAGCACCCATAATCACTGCAACAGGACCAGTCAAATCACATTCGTGAATAGGTAGAGCATGCTCATCTAACATCGTGCCAATCACTCGTACATTAAAATCATCTTTGATTTTGGCTAAAGTACGAGCCAAATTCGTCACTTGGATAAATTTAACTTTCTCTGCACCACCAGCAGCAACCTTACGAGCCGTTGGTGTTAAGCTCGCAGAACGATCACGAGGAACAACAACCGCGTGTACGCCCATGGCTGCCGCAGTTCGAATACACGCACCCAAATTATGCGGGTCCGTCACTTGGTCAAGCGCCAGTAAAAAAACATTGTCTGTACTTTTGATTAATTGCTCAAGATCATTTTCATTCAGCGTTGGATGAGGACGAACTGCAGCAACGACACCTTGATGAAAAGGTTGTCCAGCCAGTTTTTCAAGGCTGTCTCGGCTCGCTTTTTGAATACTAATTCCGAAAGGTTCAGCCAACTCAAAAATACGTTTTAAACGTTGATCTTCACGACCTTTTAGTGCAAATAGAGTCAAAACGCGTTCAGGTTCTAACTCCAACAATGACTCCACAGAATGAACGCCATAATAATATTCGGGTTTAGCCATGAACGACCTCAACTCACTAAGACAATACAATAATATAGAAAAGAAAAATCCCGCAAAGCCAACTTTACAGGATTTTATATAGCGAATAGTTTAACCGATTTGACCATTGAATGTTGGTCAAATTTTTTTTGGGTAATTAGCCTTCGAAATGACAAACGTAGTCTAATACGTCATCTGTTTCGATTTTGAAACGGCTCTCACCAGGCACGTAAAACGACTGCCCTGCACGGAAAAGCTCATGTTCTTCATTGTCTGCAATTGTGACACGACATTCACCAGAAATAATTTCCATACGCTCTGGTACATGTGTTTCAAAAATAAGCGGTTGTTCCGTCGGTAGAATAACCCCAAGTGTTTTTTTCGTACCGTCTTCAAATTGAACAGTGTGGCTAATACACGTCCCGCCAAAATAAACATTTGATTTTTTTACAACAGATACATGATCAAATTGTGATGACATGCGTATTCTCCAAATAATGCGCATTTTATAAATTTTAATTGCCGTAGTTTAATTGCGCTCGAGCAACTAATCAATCAGTGTTTTGCAATGGTTTTTATAAGCAACTTTTGTTCCCTAATGATGAAATTTAAAGATTTTTTTGATTTCTTCTATATATCTTTTGTACACAGGTAAAAGAATATATTCAGTCACTAGTAATCAACCTAATTTCAGTTAAAATGCAAACTAAAAGTTCTCATATTCAAATGTCGTGACTTGAGACTAAAACAAAATTTCTCTATCTTAGAATCCACACTTTCGCAGCTCGGATGCGTTTATGCTGACACACCTTAATCTGATCAACTTTGCTTTAGCCGATAACTTAGCCATTGATATTGATCAAGGTTTCAATGTTCTTACGGGTGAAACTGGTGCAGGTAAATCTTTATTACTCGATGCATTATCAGCGTGTTTAGGCGAGCGTACTGATACGAATTACGTTCGTTATGGTTCAGATAAGGCTGATGTTACAGCCGTATTTAGTTATCAAGATCAAAGTCCTGAAGCTGAATGGTTAAGCACTCATGAGCTGGCAGATGAATCGGGTGAAATTCATCTAAGACGGGTAATATTTGCTACAGGTCGTAGTAAAGCTTGGATCAATGGACGTCCAAGTAGTCTGTCAGAATTAAAGGAAATAGGCAGACTCTTAGTCCAACTTTACAGCCAGCATAGTCAGCAACAACTGTTAGAACCGCCCTATCCAAAACATTGGTTAGATCGTTACAGCAACTTTGGTCAACATACGCTTGCTGTCAAAGACAGTTATAACACATGGCAAAAAAATATCCGACAGCATCAAGCTGCGCTTGATGCACAGACCACCCGCCTTCAACGCATTGAGACACTTAATCTTCAATTAGAAGAATTAGAAGAAGTGGTTCGACTTGACTATAAAGAAATTGAACAAGAGTTCGATCGCTTAAGTCATCATGAACACATCATGCAAGATTGTAGTTATGCAATCAACGTTTTAGATGAGTCTGATCAAAATATCACTCAGGAAATTTCAAGTATTATTCGCAAGCTTGAATCTCATGCAGGTCGTAGTGATTTACTCTCTGAAATTTATAACTCATTATTAAATGCGCAAAGTGAACTCGATGATGCCAGTGCTAATTTAAAACAATTCATTGACCGTCAGAGTTTTGATCCTGAACGAATGGAAGAGTTAAACACACAACTGGAAATATTCCATCGTTTAGCGCGCAAATATCGAGTACAACCCGAAGATTTAAAATCAGAATACGAACATTGGCAGGCAGAGCTAGAACAATTACATCAGCTTGAAGATCCAGAGACTTTGGCTGAACAAGTTGAAATTTCACATCAACAGTTTATAGAGAAAGCTCAATATCTAGATGATATCCGTCGTAAAGCAGCAGAACCCTTAGCCAAACTCTTAACAGAACAAGTCAAGCAACTGGCTTTACCAGAAGCTCATTTTGAATTCCGTTTTGATCCTCTGGAGCAACCTTCATCTGAAGGGTTTAGTTTTATTCAATTATTGTTCACAGCAAACAAAGGGATTCCACCTCAACCGCTTGCGAAGGTTGCGTCTGGTGGTGAATTGTCACGTATTGCATTGGTCATGCAAGTCATGAATGCAGAAAAAACTGAAGCTGAAGTACTCGTTTTTGACGAAATTGATGTGGGCATCAGCGGTGGAACAGCTGAGATTGTCGGTCGCTTATTGGCTGGATTAGGTCAACATGTTCAAATTCTATGTATTACACATCAAGCCCAAGTTGCAGCGCAATCGGACCAACATTTGTTAGTGAAAAAACTGCAAACAGACCCTGCTAGCAGCACTATCGTTGAGCTTGATGAAGATCAACGGATATTAGAGCTTGCTCGTATGACTGGTGGTGTCGAAATTAGCGAGACTACCCTTCAACATGCAAAACAATTAAGACAATTAAAGTTTCAGACCAGCACATCTTGATTATTTTAAAAGGATTGTTGAAAACCCATAAGTCTAGTATGTTGAAGTATAGTGATACTCAAACATAGGAGAAGCCATTAGGTGAGTAAACAATTTCTAACGCACCGTTGCCTGATTGCCCCACCTGATTTAGCAGATGATTTCTTCGCAAATAGTGTGGTCTATATTGCTCGTCATGATCATGAAGGTGCGCAGGGAATTATGATCAATCGTCCAGCTGGGATTCAGGTTAAAGAACTCTTAACAGATCTTGATATCGTTGCAGATCATGTTCACCCACATGATGTCTTACAAGGTGGTCCTTTACGACCAGAAGCGGGTTTTGTACTTCATACGGGTCAACCTACTTGGCATGCGTCCATCGCTGTAGGTGAAAATCTCTGTTTAACAACTTCAAAGGATATTCTTGATGCAATCGCACACAATGAAGGTGTTGGTCGCTATCAAATTGCTTTAGGCTATGCAAGTTGGAGTAAAAACCAGTTGGAGCAAGAAATCGCTCGAGGTGACTGGCTCATTTGTGACTCTGATATGGATTTGATTTTTAACTTACCCTATGACGATCGCTGGGACGCTGCCTATAGAAAAATGGGGGTCGATCGTACATGGCTTTCATCTGAGATTGGACATGCCTGATTCAACTACCGCTCAACTCATTATGGCCTTTGACTTTGGCACACAAAAAACAGGAATGGCTGTAGGATCGTCCATTATTGAAAGTGCTACGCCACTTTCACTTTTACCGATGAAAGATGGCATTCCCAATTGGGATGATCTACTCAAAATTGTAAAACAGCATTCTCCAAATCTGTTTTTAGTCGGGCTACCACTGAATATGGATGATAGCGAATCGGAACTATCAACACGAGCACGTAAATTTGCTCGTCGTTTAAGACACCAAACCAATATAGAAACATGGATGGTGGATGAGCGATTAACAACTCGCGAAGCGCGTGATGAACTCGATCATTATCAGGCGCAAGGGCGTGGAAAAAAGTTGTCCGCAGACAGCTTGGCAGCTGCTTTATTTATTGAAAGTTGGTATCGTAATCCTCAAGGTATTCAACCTTAATAGAATACTTACCATTTCATCTAGGATAAAAATAGCGAAAGGTTAAATTGATTCTAGGCTCTAATACTTTGGTTGATTTCGCTAAAGTGTGTTTCCAAAAACGCTGTGTTTGACCTTTCATCACAATCAACTGTCCTGATTGTAGATACATTTCCGCAGTATGAGTTTTATCACGATGTTTAAATCTAAATTTTCGTGTTGCACCGAGACTCAGTGAGGCAATGACAGTCTCGCCATTTTCAGGATCTCTTAATGCAGCCTCATCATCACTATGCCATCCTACACCTTGAGTTCCATCTTCATACAAATTGGCCAAACAAGAATTAAATTGAACTCCTGTTATAAGTTCAATTTTTTGCTTGAGTGCTAATAATTTCAAATCCCACATCTGTGCTTGTTTATCCATTCCTGAATAGTGATATTGATAGTTTTGGTCACCATACCATACGACTTTACGACCCGTCTTAAAATATTGGCCGTATAAAATCACTTCATCCTGTTTCCAAGCCAAAGCTTCTAAAAAATAATCGAAATAATCCTGTGATTCAGCATGAGTAAGTATAAGACCGTAATCTTCTACAATCCCATCATAAGGTAGGAGATTTGAATTGGGTTCGGGTGCAAACAGCTCGAAGTTCATAACCAATTTGCCATGAAAATATAACCGTATATTAGCTGAATATTTTAACTGACAAATTGAAACATTGTGAACGCTTGTGACACTGGACAATCAAGCTTAGACTGGCATAAATCTAGACAATAAAAACAATCGCTTATGAATTTATGGCAACTTTTTCTAAAACTTAAACCTTTCGTTCGACCTTATCGCTTTTTAGTGATTGCCACTCTCTTTCTTACGCTCATCGGCTCTTTCACAGCTCAAGTGAATGCACTCACTTTGCAGTATGCGGTTGATGAAATTAATGCACTGGTTGAGAATGGTTTTGGCTTAGCCGAAGGCTGGAATATCCTGATTACCATTACAGCGATATTATTGGGTAAAGAAGTGATTAATGCTTTTGTTCAATTCGGACAAAAGTTTTATGGTGAAAAACTTAGAATTTTTATTTCTCAAGATCTAGCACAAGGCATCATTGAAAAATTTTTGACCTATAGATTAGCTTTTTTCAACGAAGAGAATAATCAGGCGGGAAAATTACAAACACGAATCGATCGTGGTATTGGCTCTCTGACTCGTCTAGTTCAAATATTCTTTATTGACATTTTGCCGTTATTTACCAGTGCGATCGTGGCTTTAGGATTAATGTACTACGCCAACTTTTATGTTGGCTTAGTGGCGACCACTATCGTTCCAATCTACTTCTGGTTAACTTATAAACAAGCACAAAAACTCGGAGGCTGGCGTCGAAATTTACGTGATGGTCGAGAAAAGAAAAGCCAAGGTATCCTCGGAATTATTAATTCAATTACGGTTATCAAATCTTTCAACCGCGAGTCAATAGAATCAACCAAACAACTCAAACTACAAAAAGAACTCACAGATAATCAAATGCAAACCCGTCAAGTCAGCTTTTTATTTGATGGGTTAAAAACCTTTATTGAACAAATAGGCATTGTTTTAATCATCATCCTAACTGCGTATTTTGTGCTTGATGGTCAGATGAGCATCGGTATGATCATGTTTCATGTACTGTTGTTCAATAATGTATCCGCGCCAATTCGCTCCTTACATCGTATATATGATGAAGTAAATGATGCCATGATCTATTCAGAAAGCTTCTTTAAAATTTTAGAAGCAGATGATCAAATTGAACCTACAGGTCAACTCAAACCCGAAATTCAAGGAAAATTTACGCTGAAAAATGTTGAATTCTTTTATCCAAACGGTCACCACGCACTAAAGAATATCAATATGGAGATTCGACCCAATAAAATTACTGCATTAGTTGGCTTATCAGGTGCGGGAAAATCAACCTTAATCAGTCTTTTAGATAAATTTTATGAACCTAATCAGGGATGTATCGAACTCGATGGCATCGATCTCAATCAAATTGATACACAATATTTGAGAGATCATATTGGATTAGTCCTACAAAAAAATCATATTTTCCAAGGGACTATTCTTGAAAATATTCGCTATGGTAAAACAGATGCCACTGAAGAAGACGTGATCATTGCTGCTAAAAAAGCCTCCATTCATGAGCAAATTTTACAACTTCCAGATGGCTATCATTCCGATGCATTGCAACTCTCTGGAGGACAACAACAGCGTATTGCGATTGCTCGTATGTTCTTGAAAAATCCGCCGATTATCTTTTTAGATGAACCGACAGCGAGTTTGGATGCCATCGCTTCGGAACAAATTAAACAAAGCCTTGATGAGATTAAACAAGGACGTACTGTCATTATTATCTCGCACAGCCTGTCGCAAATTATCGATGCGGATTATACCTATGTCATGAAAGAAGGCGAAATTGCCGAGCATGGAGAACATGATGCCCTTTACCATCAAGACGGTGTGTATAAACAAATTTTTGATGCGATGGCTAAAAGTTTGAATATCGAAAAAATTGCAAAAACTTTTGAAGACGATGGAGATGAGGAAACCCATAGTTAAAGTTTAATCTAGGTAACCTTGGCATTGAAGCAGTTGAATCAATACACAGTCATCTGCTTCATATAGCTGACTTAACTTCGTGTAAGGATCACCATCGAGCGCTAATATTTGTGCAAATGCAGGTTCAGTTTTTATATCTTTTTGCTTAAGGCGAATGATTTCCTGTTTAAATTGGTCATTTGCCAAATCTAATATTCTATGTTCAACGTAGAAGTGCTGGAATCCCGCCTGCTGATGAATTGGTGTTGTAGAACAAAATATCTCAATTGACCAAGCACAATATTCGAATCGGCAAATCCAAGTATCACGTTCAAAATAACTTCGCTCAATGCACCATGCCTTATAGGTTTGAAATAATTTTAGTGTTTCAATCAAATGATTCTCTTGCTCAATCGGATAACTACAAATGAGGTCGATATCACTTTGTGCTGTTGCAATTCCTAAAGGTGGCGTACCGACCACTGTAACTTGATACCGCTTGAGTATTTCCAAAAGGTTTAAGTCATCAATGACTTTTTGAAAGTGTATTTTTTCATTGTTATTTTTAATCTCTAAGATGATTCAACTTTAAAGCGGTTGAATCTCCCAATATGAATTACTTTAACCCTCAGCAGAAAAGCTATAACCAATTAATGTTATTTTTGATTTTTCGATAACATCTAACGCATAAACAGTTTTAATATAATTTCGATACTGCGTTGAATAAGAGATTTCCAAACAACGCATAAGGTATGCTTTCTCTTTTGAATGTTGATAGCTGCCTAACGCTTCTTTGAGCGCTTGATCAATATAATTTTGCACTTGTTTTGCCGCCTCATGGCTATGCTCACCGAGTTGAAAATATCCACCTCTCGCAATATTTGCTTCATTTGCATAAATCTCGGAATGAGATAGACAATACGCGATTCCATCATTATGCAAATACTCTTGTGCCATTGATAAATCATCCGCATAAATGCTTGAACTCGACAAGATACTTAAAGCAATAGCAAATTTACTTCTCATTTTTAATCACTTTCTCAACACAATAAAAAAGCGCCTTTTGGCGCTTTAAATATATTAAGGTTGTTTTAGATATGGCCATGCCGCTCTTAAATAAATAAACATGGACCACAGTGTTAAAATTACAGCGGTATACAACAAACCATATGCAACTAATTCAAGTGGTTTCCAATTGAGTAAGAACACAGAAATAGCGATCATCTGGAAAGCTGTTTTATATTTTCCAACCGTTGATACAGCCACATTGGTACGTGCACCGAGCTCAGCCATCCACTCACGTAAAGCAGAAACGGTAATCTCGCGTGAAATAATCACAATCGCAGCAAAAGCCATCGAAATTGTAGGTTGCCATTGCACCAAAACAATCAATGCTGCTGCAACCATTAATTTATCCGCAACAGGATCTAAAAAACGTCCGAATGCAGAAGTCTGATTCAATGTTCTTGCCAAGTAACCATCAAACCAATCTGTGACAGCAGCAATCACAAAAATTGCAGTCAGAATGATATGACGCGTCATACCCCCTTCATGCCCACCCACACCAATCGCAGGAGGCCAATAGGCAATAATTAAAAAAACAGGTATTAACGCAATACGTGCTAGCGTCAAGATATTTGGTATATTCAGGATGCGACCTGTAGACATAGACACCGCCAGTTTGCCCCAATTACAGCTAAAATTTGCAATAAAAACTTGAGCTTTGATTCTTTAATCCGCTTACTTTAAACGATTCACTACCCGCTGTCGACTAGGCAAAAATCGCGACAGTCTGTCTACAAATTGCAACGAGACGGTCATTATGGTCCCAAATATGGGCATATTCAGTAGAATAACCATGCGCAGAATGATCTGTAAATACTTTATATTTAAACCAATCTCGTCGGTCAGCTTGAATAGGTTCTAACAGCGTCACATACCAAGAAATTGAACTTCCTGGTGCTGGTTTTTTTAATATAGGAAAAATTCCTGCAGGCCAAATATCTAACATTGCTATAAATTCAGGCATGCTCAGCGGACCTGCTTCAAATCTAGATTCTGCATATCGAAACCACCCACCAAAATCGGGCTTTTCAGCAGCCGTACAAGGGTATTTCCCTTCAGCCCAAATCAGATCATAGTTCTGATAGCATTGCGGCATAAGAGGATGATAAGGCAACTTAACTAAACTTTCAGGCGAATCATACTGTGGTGCTGTGCGAGTTTGATCCATATTCACAACTGATTCACGGTCTGAACCAAAACTTGCCAGCAGAATTCCCTGTACAGCATCATCCTGCCAAATCCGAGCCTCAATATTAGTCACAGATTTACCTTGCCTTAAAATTTCCACTGTCACTTTGACTGGCTTTTCCTGAACAGGACCCACAAATACCACACTGGTGCTCAATAATCTTTTTTGAGGGTCATGAATCATTTGTGTTGCTTTGTGTAGCATCATCGCCGTGGTTAAACCACCAAAAATGGTACGACCTTGCAACCAACCCTCAGGGATCCCCACCCATTCTTGTTGATCAATTTCTTGAAATACCTGTCCAAATGACATGTGCAACCCTTTTATTTTAAATTTCTTATCGCGCTAGCATGCTGAATTTTCAGATTGAGGTAAATGATCAATGACTCGCAGGTCAATGAGCATTTTGGCAAATTGATATGCATGATTACTCATGCAAGATTTTGTACACAGTCCGAGCGAGATTTGCACCAAAACCTGGGACTAAATTCAGATCCTTTTCAGAGGCTTTTAATACCCCTTGAATCCCACCAAAATGTGTTAATAAATCACGGCGGCGTTTTGGTCCTAGCCCTGGAATGGCTTCTAAAACTGACTGCCCACGACGTTTATCGCGCTTGGCACGATGTTTAGTAATGGCAAATCGATGCGCCTCATCACGAACCTGTTGAATTAAATGTAGCGCTTTATGGTCTTCAGGCAGTTGAATCTTTGTGCCATCAGTGAAATGTAAGGTTTCCAAACCAGGCTTACGTCCTTCCCCTTTTGAAACCCCCACCATGAATGCATCCAATCCAAGATCTTGCATGACCTGCATTGCCATATGTAATTGCCCTTTACCACCATCGATGAGAAGCAAATCTGGCAGCATCGCCTTCTTATACCGTCGTGTCAAAGCCTGACGCATGGCAGCATAATCATCACCGCCAGTGATATCTTCGATAGCAAACTGACGGTAATCGCGCTTGCGAGCCCCTCCACTATCAAAGACAACACAAGAAGCGATCGTTGCTTCGCCCATCGTATGGGATATATCAAAACATTCGATACGATCAATTGGACGTCCGACCACCTCTTCTAACTGATGAAAACGTTCATTCAATTCATAATGGTTAGCAAGTTGTCCTTTAATGGCATGCTGTACATTCATGGTCGCAAGCTCGAGCCATTCTGCACGGGTTTCTCGAACTTTTGATTTAATCAGAATTTTTTTGCCAAAATTTTGTTGTAGTGCCTCTTCTATGTCTTTCTTGTCTGGCAGCTCCACGTTGACGATTAATTCTGTTGGAATCTCATCGGCAACTTGGAAATAAAAGTTCGCGATAAAATCTGCCAGCATTTGTCCCAAATCATCGCCCAACATATCTGGGAAATAACTTTTTCCTCCCAACATCTTGCCATTACGCACATGCATAATCTGAACGCACGTTACCCCCGCTTGGTATGCGATCGCCAATATATCTGCTTCACCTTTGACTTTATAAATCGCTTGTTGCGTTTGGACATCACGCAATAATGCCATCCGATCACGATAAAAAACGGCTTTTTCAAATTCAAGAGCATCTGCTGCCGCTTCCATTTTGGCAATTAATTCTTGATTAAGCTCACGTGTGTCCCCTTGTAAAAAACGAATAGAGTTATCGACATCATCTTTATAATCTTCAGGTGATATCATGCCCACACATGGAGCTGAGCAACGTTTAATTTGATACTGCAAACACGGTCTTTTACGTTGCGCAAAATAACTATTTTCACATTGGCGGACATTGAATAATTTTTGTAAGACCACCAATGTATCACGTGCATTAAAAGCACTTGGATAAGGTCCAAAAAATTTACCTGCTTGATGTTTCCCCTTACCACGACCTGCTGCAATACGTGGATAAGGCTTATCACTGGACACAAAAATATAGACGTAAGATTTATCATCTCGCAGCATGATGTTATACGGCGGTCGATGAAGCTTAATTAAGTTTTGTTCAAGAAGTAATGCTTCCGTTTCTGAGCGGACCACCATGGTTTCAATATCATGAATGCGGGCAACTAAAGCCTGTGTTTTGGGATGCTCAATGGTTTTAACAAAATAGCTAGAAACACGATTTTTTAAATTCTTGGCTTTTCCCACATATAACAACTCTCCATCTTTACCTAACATGCGATAGACACCAGGCAAAGTCGTAAGATTGGCTAAGATTTTTTCAATGTGTTCACGTTCGTTTTCGTTCACAAGCAGCCTTTAATGTAGAGTCAGTCATTCATGCAACAGCATGAGCTTATTGTGATGGTAACGCGCTCTATTTCAAGTGCATTTCGGTAGACGATTTTAAAACCTTGTTGATCCAACAGTTCAGGGCAATGATCGCAGATTTTATAATCAGCTGATTGTTAAAAAGTCTGAGTTGTTAAATTCAAGTTTGATATGCTTTTCAACTGATTCATTCATGGATGCGCCAACATGACTGCGACCGATCGTGCTTTTCACGCCATACAACCTGCACTCTCATCCCATAGTCCTTCAGAAAAAGATCGACTCATTGGAAAGTCTCGCTTTCATTTTGAACCAGCCAAAGTGATGCAGTTATTGCGTGATCGTATCATTGGGCAAAATCCAGCCTTAGATGAAATCGAAAAACTGCTTCACGTGGTCAAAGCTGACTTTTCAAGTCCTGAACGCCCCTTGTCCGTCACCTTAATGCTTGGACCAACAGGTGTTGGTAAAACAGAGACTGTTCGTTTGATTGCTGAAGCGATTTATGGTCGTCCTGATGCATTTTGTCGTATCGATATGAATACACTGGCTCAAGAACATTATGCAGCCGCTTTAACAGGCGCTCCGCCTGGATATGTCGGTTCGAAAGAAGGTCACAGTTTATTCGATGAAACTGCGATTAATGGCTCTCATACCCGTCCTGGCATTATGCTGTTTGATGAACTTGAAAAAGCCTCTCCCGAAGTGATTCGTGGCTTAATGAATGTGTTGGATACAGGTCGCCTAACCCTTACTGCTGGAACAAAAACGATTGACTTTCGTAATTGTATGATCTTTATGACCAGTAATGCAGGAGCACGCGCAGCACAACAATATTTAGATAAATTAAATGTTTTACCGCAAAAACTTCAGAATCTATGTTTAAAACGCTTACCCACGAAAGCCATTATTGAAAAAATACTGCATCGCAGTTTTGATCCCGAATTTCTGAATCGAATTGATCGTGTCCTTCATTATCAACCTGTTCAAGATGATGCACTCCCTAAATTGGTAGATATTGAACTGGAAAAACTCAATATTCGTTTGCAACATCAAAAACGTCAGGTTCATTTATCAGACCTTGCCAAAGCATATTTCTATCAGGGTCATGATATCCGCTTTGGGGCACGTCATTTAGCACGTAAAATAAGAACTGAACTAGAACCCATTATTGCGATCTACTTTCTAAAGCATCCAGATCAACTTCATCTCAAGCTGGATTGCAAAGACGGTCAGCTCACGATCATCAATTAATAAAAAAAGCCCATTATGGGCTTTTTTTTAAACAAATCATCTTAAACCAGGAATCGTGACAAAGGATTCTGCTGCCGTTTTATTATAATACGTACACCCTTTTTCAATATTTGCCATTAACAACTGATAACGCTGTCTATTTTCTGCAACATCATCGTTCATTAACAATTTTTCATAGAGTTTATATTCATCATCAGTCGTACGCTTCAAAGTTTGATGATATTCAGCAGGATATAGTTTGCTTTCAAATTCAATGGCTGTTGAATCATCTAAACTAATCTTCATACTGGTGTCAAAAATACTGCTAAAATTCATACCCATCCAACGATCTTTAGCGAGTTGAAATTTAACAATTGGATTTTTGTCATTTAAAAGATCAAGATACAGCAAGTTATCTTCATAAAATTGGTTAAAACTCTCTTCCAATGGTTCACTCGTGTTTGGATAGAGTTGTAAATAATCTACTCTGTTTTGTTCTGCTTTCTTTCTATAACAATAGCTACCTGAAGAAAAATTTTTAAGACCATCTTTGGCGATAAACAATCTCACATTAGGGCTCAAATCATTTCGATCAATGTTGCGATAACCTGGTAAAACTGTATCAAAAACATTTTTACCCGATAGGTTTACACGCTCCATTTCGATATCCGTTTGGATGTCACCAATGATATTCATCGTCCAATGACTAGGACTATTCACACTGAGCGTATTTTGGGCTTGATCATAGGTTTGATAGATACGATTTCGCGTCACAATCACACTATTCAACGGTTTAAAACTATCCGTATAAGTAAATTGTCCATTTTGAAATTCAATATAATTTAAGCCGAATCGATCATTGGAATTATAGTAAATTGAATAGAGTTGATCACCGTTTCGAAATTGTGTACTCGGTGATGATTCATACGAATCTCCCGACCCACCGCCGCCACAGGCACTTAAAAAAAACGGTAAAACACTTAGTACTAATATTGTTTTTTTGAGATTCATTTGAATTTTCTTTTGTATATTTTACACACAAAAGAATAGCTTTTATTGAACAACTTCTCAATTTTAATTTACATCATTTTAAGTAAAATTAAAAAATGCGCCCTGAGGCGCATTTTGATCTAAATGGTCTTAAAACACATAAGGTCGAATAAAAATCAGGAAGAATATCCCTAACATCAAGAACCATTTTAAAAAGTAATATAACTGACGGTTCTTCGCTTTCAGTGCTTTTGCTTTCACACGCAAGCGATAAATATAACCAAATGCTTTGTTCAGACCACCCGTTTGATCCCCTGCTTCATTCGGTGAACTTGCCGCAGTCATTACATTTTTACCAAACCAATGATTAAACCGTTCCATCCAACGTGTCTTTAAAGGGCGCTCTACATCAGCAAAGAAAATAATACGATTTTGATCCGTCGTGTTTTCTGCATAATGAATGTAGGTTTCATCAAACACAACGCTTTCACCATCTCTCCATGAATATCGCTGACCATCTACATCAATAAAGCAACGATCATCATTTGGCGTCAACAACCCTAAATGATAGCGTAAAGATCCCGCATAAGGATCACGATGACGAACCAATCGACTATCAGGAGCAAGCTCAGTAAACATCGCCGCTTTAATGGTTGGCAATGTTTTAAGCAATGCTGTCGTTTTAGGGCACAGTTCTGCTGCTGAAGGATGTGCAGAGTCATACCATTTTAAATAAAAACGCTTCCAACCAGTTTTAAAAAATGAGTTAAAGCCTAGGTCATCATATTTTTCAGAGGCTTTGATCCCACCCTGCTCATATAAAGCTTTGGCTTCATCACGAATCATTTCCCAATTTTCATCTAACACTTTTAAATCTTTAAAATGCTGTGTGTCGATATAAGGCTGGTTTGGCACCTTAGAGAACATATACATCAAAAAATTAATAGGTGCCAAAATGGTCGAATGATCAAAGAATTGACGATAGAACGAATGTCGTACTTTTCCACGACGTTGAATATACAGTGCCGATATGATGAATATCGCGAGAATAATCCACTTGATCATTGATTGACTCGGTTTATCTTTGGTTAGCGGGTTAAATGAAGAGATGCTGCACCTAAATTGAAAATGAATTGTTCCAATTTAGATGTATAGATAATCACGTAAATTGTATAACGACTACCCCAAACAACGAAACATTGTGTTCTACAAATAGACTTTTGATGGCTTTATATTTCAGTTTATTGACTTTTATGACGAAATTTAAAGTGCAAAATAACTTGAAATTACCTACCTACCCCAGATATAAGTTGAAGTGTTTTTAAATAAAATGCCAATTGAAACAATCGCTTTATTGTAAGAAGAACAAACTCTACATGCGCATCTGCTGTTTTATAACGCATGCTGGTGCAATAAATAGATGACCATTGCGTCACGGCTTGATACAACTTGTTATGTTCTTTTTCGATATAGTTATCGTAAGATTAGCGAAGCTTTAATGTGCGCAGGAAATACGCACTTGCTTCACAACATCAACTTAGAAGTCCTCCAAAAAAAAGGAGATCAGGGCATGATCCACGCTGGCAATGCCATTACCGTCCAAATGCTTTCGGACGGAATTGCAGAATTCCGCTTTGACTTACAAGGTGAGTCGGTTAATAAATTCAACCGCGCAACAATTGACGACTTTAAAGCTGCAATTGCTGCTGTTCAATCAAACGCTGAGATCAAAGGTCTTATCGTTACATCTGGTAAATCTACATTTATCGTTGGTGCAGACATCACTGAGTTTGGTGAAAACTTTGCGCAAGGCGAACAAGTCATTGTAGATTGGGCGATGCCTGTTCATGAAATCTTCAACTCATTCGAAGATTTAAATATTCCTAAAGTTGCTGCAATCAATGGTATGGCATTGGGCGGCGGTTTCGAAATGTGCTTGGTGTGTGACTATCGCGTGATGTCAGAATCAGCACAAGTTGGTCTTCCAGAAATTAAACTTGGGATCATTCCTGGTTTCGGTGGTACTGTTCGTCTAAGCCGTGTAATCGGTATCGATAACGCTGTTGAATGGATGGCAATGGCGAACCCGAAAAAAGCACCTGCTGCACTTAAAGATGGTGCGGTCGATGCGGTGGTTACTGCTGATAAATTACAAGATGCTGCGATCTCTATCGTTAAACAAGCAATCGAAGGTCGTTTAGACTGGAAAGCGAAGCGTCAAGAAAAATTAGATCCAATTAAGTTGAATCCATTAGAACAAATGATGGCTTTCAACTCATCTAAAGGTGTGGTGCTTGCGAAAGCTAATCCTGCACAATACCCTGCGCCAAAATTATTGCTTGATTCTATGCAAGCAGGTTCAAGCTTAGATCGTGCTGGTGCACTTCGCCAAGAAGCTGAACACTTTGCAAAAGCAGCGGTAACGCCACAAGCAGGTGCGTTGATTGGTCTATTCATCAACGACCAAGTTGTGAAGAAAACTTCGAAAAAATATGAACAAGGCGCTCACCCTGTAAATCAAGCTGCAGTGCTTGGTGCAGGTATCATGGGTGGTGGTATTGCTTATCAAGCGGCAAGCAAAGGCACACCAATTATCATGAAAGATATTGGTAACCCACAACTTGCTTTAGGAATGAAAGAAGCAAACGGTCTTCTGACTAAACAAGTTGAACGTAAGAAAATCAAGCCTGCTCAAATGGGTGAAACGCTTGCACGTATCCGTCCGACATTAAGCTATGATGAGTTTAAAGAAGTCGATATCGTGATCGAAGCGGTAACTGAAAACCCGAAAGTGAAAGGCATCGTACTCAAAGAAACTGAATCTAAAGTACGTGAAAACACGATCATTGCATCAAACACTTCTACGATCTCAATCACGCGTTTGGCTGAAAACCTTGAACGTCCTGAGAACTTTGTAGGGATGCACTTCTTTAACCCAGTGCATATGATGCCTTTGGTTGAAGTGATCCGTGGTGAAAAAACTTCACCTGAAGCGATTGCAACGACTGTCGTACTCGCTCAAAAAATGGGTAAAACCCCTATCGTTGTAAACGACTGTCCGGGCTTCCTTGTAAACCGCGTATTGTTCCCTTACTTTGGTGCGTTTGACCTTCTTCTTAAAGACGGCGCTGACTTCCAACAAGTCGACAAAGTAATGGAAAAATTTGGCTGGCCAATGGGTCCTGCATACTTAATGGACGTTGTCGGTATTGATACTGGCGTTCACGGTGCAGAAGTGATGGCTGAAGGTTTCCCTGACCGTATGAAGCCTGATTTCAAAGGTTCAATCCAAACAATGTATGAAGCACAACGTCTTGGTCAAAAGAACGATGTTGGTTTCTACAAATATGAATTGGACAAGAAAGGCAAGAAAGCAAAAACTGTTGATCCAACAGCGTATGACGTGATTGCTTCTGTCGTGACTGGTGAAAAACGTGAATTTGATTCTCAAGAGATCATTGACCGTATGATGATTGCTTTCTGTAACGAAACTGTTCGTTGCTTAGAAGACAACATCGTTGCAACACCAAACGAAGCAGATATGGCAATGATCATGGGTGTAGGCTTCCCTCCATTCCGTGGTGGTCCATGCCGTTACATCGATCAAACTGGTGTAGCTGAGTATGTTGCGCTTTGCGACAAGTATGCGCATTTAGGTAAGGCTTATGAAGCGCCACAAATGTTGCGTGACATGGCTGCTAACAATAAAAAATTCTACGGTTAAGGAGCAACGTGAATGGCTACTTTAAATCCACGTGACGTTGTCATCGTTGATGGCGTACGTTCAGCAATGGGTAAAACCAAAAATGGTATGTTCCGCAATGTACGTGCCGATAACTTATCTGCTGAATTAGTTCGTGCATTGGTTGCTCGTAACCAGTTTGATGTGAACGAAGTTGAAGATGTGATCTGGGGTTGTGTGAATCAAACTCTAGAGCAAGGCATGAACATCGGTCGTAACATCGTGTTATTGGCAGACTTACCAAAAACTGTTGCAGGTCAAACTGTTAACCGTCTTTGTGGTTCTTCAATGCAAGCAATTCATACCGCAGCTGCTCAAATTGCGACAAACCAAGGTGATATCTTCATCATCGGTGGTGTTGAGCACATGGGCCACGTAGGAATGATGCACGGCATCGACTTGAACCCACAAGCATCTAAACATTATGCGAAAGCATCTAACATGATGGGCTTAACAGCTGAAATGTTAGGTCGTATGAATGGCATTAGCCGTGAAGAGCAAGACGCTTTTGGTGTTGAATCTCACCGTCGTGCTTGGGCTGCTACTCAAGAAGGTCGTTTCAAAAACGAAATCATTGGTGTTGAAGGTCATGATGCAAATGGCTTCAAAATCCTATGTGATGTAGACGAAGTGATTCGTCCAGATGCGAACCTTGAAGCATTTAAAGCGTTACGTCCTGTGTTTGACCCTAAAGGCGGTACAGTGACTGCTGCTACATCATCAGCATTGTCTGACGGTGCATCTGCAATGTTATTGATGTCTGCTGAGCGTGCGCAAGCATTAGGTCTTAAACCACGTGCTGTAATTCGCTCTATGGCGGTTGCAGGTTGTGATGCTGCGATCATGGGTTATGGCCCAGTTCCAGCAACTCAAAAAGCGCTTAAACGTGCTGGCTTGAGTATTGGTGACATTCAAACTGTTGAGTTAAACGAAGCATTTGCTGCTCAAGGTCTTTCAGTATTGAAAGGTCTAGGTTTACATGACAAACAAGACATCGTGAACTTAAACGGTGGTGCGATTGCGCTTGGTCACCCATTGGGCTGTTCTGGTGCGCGTATCACAACGACGTTGTTAAACGTGATGGAACAACAAGATACACAAATCGGTCTTGCGACGATGTGTATCGGTCTTGGTCAAGGTATCGCAACTGTGATCGAACGTGTTTAAGTTTTAAATACGTGACCAAAAGAAACCCCGCTTAATGCGGGGTTTTTTCTCTTAAAAAAATCTTGTTAAAAAATTTATAAATATGAAGAAAAAAAAGACATATTTCTATCCAGTATTTTATATCGTTCTCAGTCTTATAATTTTCTATTTTGGATGGAAGTTAGAAAATCAATATGAATTGCCTTTCTTTAATCCTCTATTAGTTTCTAGTATTGCTTATGGATTGGCTATTACTTTTTTAACTCCCATTTTTCTTGTTATTATCAATCAGTTGGCAGAGAAATTGAGGAGAATCGCAAAAAATTCCGTTATAAAAAAATTAATAAATTCATGAATTATTTTATATTTATACTTCTTACAGGGTTTGTGTTATTTTTTGTTTGGAGGTTATTTTCCCCGCAATTTATCACGCTTTCAAACTTCGCTCTGATCAAAATAAATGAGGTCATTGGCAAGCCAGTTATAAAAGAATTTCTATTTAACGGTACGGTACAAGCTAATCCAACTCATCAACAAAAAATTAATATTGGCTCACACAAACATTCTATTTATGTTATTGATACTGTTACTCACAAGATAAATTTTACGCTATCTGATAATAAGAGAGAATACTCATTAAAGCAGTATTGCTTAACTCAAAATTTGAACCTTAATATTCAGAAATATAAAATTCAAATTGAAGGTTATAATTCTTTTTTGGGCTTTAGTGCTCAACAAAATCAACACTTGAGCAACCATGTATCTGCTCAACAAAATATCAATTTAGATCTTAACACTTTAAATTCATGTGAATTAATCTACTATAATTTACCTAGGCTTTAAGATAATTTGCAAATTATCAAACGTGTTTAAGTTTAGATACGTGACTAGAAGCAATCCCGCTGTTTGCGGAATTTTTATACTTTAGAAATCAAATTTTATTTTAGATTACTCCGCCATCCATCACCCAACAACTGATTTAAACGTTGCTCATCAAAGGTCATTGGAATCGCGCCTCCACCCTGTTGGATATGATTCAATGCTTTGTCCCGATCAATCCCTAAAGGCTCCAACATTCTAAAAATGCCTGAACTCGGATCATTCGACTGTAAACCTGCTGCAACAGACAAAACATACTGCTGCTGTAAAGGTGATAGATGACTCATATCAGGCACTGGGGTTTTTGGTTGAATATTCAGTGCAGGTGAACTTTGCTCTAAAGCAGCATTTTGAATATCCTGTTCTTTTTTGATCACTTGATGTTGCAAAGATTGACGCACCTTTTGATCTTCTTGAAAAGGTGTAACAGTCGTCACAACTTCATCACGTAAGTCATCGTCCGCCAACAATTGAATTGAAGGCAGGCTCGCAATATTTTCGGCATGAGTCAAACTCATCAGCAAAGCTGAGATCACACCGAACATCAAACATAATTTAGAATTAGTGATAAGCAAGACTCTGACATGCATCGTTCAAATCGAGCACCAAGAAAGAAGAATAACTAAACAAATAGAGCTATTATTTATCTAAACTACACCAATTTATTTACGTATTCATCAGCACTCAGATAAATGGTTTCAAGTGTTTTTTAAAGGTTTTGCTAAGCAACTGAATTTCAAGACTCGGTCTGATTTTACAAATATGGACTTCAAAGCTTAACTTCAATTCATTATAAAAATAGAAAACTCATACATATCCATCAGCCATGAAAACTAAAATAAAAAACAGCCTACTCGTTATATTTTTATGTCTCACATCACTCTGGGCAATCTTATTCATTTGGACACATCAGCCTGTTAATGCCATTTTCACTTATGCACTAATCTTGTTTTGGGTTGGACTTGCCATCATTACAGGGATATTCCATTTCAAGCAACACAGCTATAAGCCCTATTTCACATGGGCGTATTTGATTATTTTTTTGATTGCCATGATTAGCTTTTTTTCCTTAGAGCCGCGCAATGATCGCGTTTGGCAGGATGAAACCGACAAAATTATTCAATTCCAATTCAAAGATGGCAAAGTGGAATTACAGAATGTCAGAAATTTTATTTGGCACAGTGATAAAGACTACGTGACGCGATGGGAAACACGACAATACGATTTAGAAAAGTTAGATCGTATAGATTTAGTGGTATCTCATTTTATGCAAGGTCCTATTGCGCATGTTTTTATTACATTTGGTTTTGATGGTGGCGAACATCTCGCATTTTCTTTAGAGGTTCGTCAGGAAAAGGATGAAGGTTTCTCCACCATTGGCGGTTTTTTTCGGCAGTATGAATTGGCACTGGTCGTAGGTGATGAAAATGATTTGATTTATACCCGCTCAAATATTCGCGAAGAAGATGTCTATATTTATCCAATTCAAATGAATCAAACCGAAATTCAGATGTTGTTTTTAGAATTCCTGAACAAAGCCAATCGGCTAAATCATACCCCAGTTTGGTATAACACCTATATCAGTAATTGTACGACCATCTTGTTTGATTTATTAGAACATGCAGTAGGACAAATTCCACGAGATTATCGAGTTACCTTACCAGGCTTAATTCCAAACTATTTATATGACAAAAAAGTACTCGATAATGGTATCACCTTAGATCAATGGAAAGAAAAAGCACACATTAATCCCAAAATTGAGCATGTTCATGATGTACATTTACTTTCAAGTAAAGCCTTTTCTGCCTTACTCCGTGAGTAAAGCAGGCGTCCTTTTTTTTATAACCACGCTGAAAGAAACAGCTAAGAAAGAATGTTTATTTCGTTTCTTGCTGAACAGCAGGCTCTGAACTTGGACTTTGATTCACTGTTTGTGCTTCAATCACCTCGGCATTTTGATTTTTTAACTGATCAATTTCGCGTTGTAATTGATTTAATTCACGATATAACTCGTTAAAACGATTCACACTAAGATCACTTTTAAATAGGATCATTTCGTTACGGCGTTGCCAGTCATGATTCTTCAAAAACTCAAACATTTCTTCAGCTTTTTTTGTGATCTTAAGTTCTAAAGCAAACAAAGCTTGATCATTATTATGCTGCCGGCTGAATTTTAACTTTTCTTTCATTGGCTCACGCAAGTCTGCTTTCATCTCCAAAGCATCAAGCGCTTGTAAAGCTGTTGCATAAATTTGTTGGTCACGCATTTGATATTCAGATTGAATTTTCTTCACTTGGACAAACATCTTTTCGGTGTCTTGATATTTATTCTTTTTATCTAATTCTAGGCGCCGAACATTCAGAAACTCATCCCACTTGGCTTGATCTAACTCACGTAAATACATATTTCGTGATTCAATATTGTCTACCCAATACTTCAAAATAAATTCAGAAAGTACTTTATAGTCACCATTCAAACGCTCATCTTCAACTTTAAAATTCAGAGGGGTTTTCCAATCCTTCGCTTGAACATAAAGCTGCTCAATTTTTTCCGTCATCACCAAATCAAATTGTTGACGTTGCACTTCATCATTTTTTTCATTTTGCGCGTAGGCACAATAACCAAATAATAAGGTCACCATGACGATAACCACCGCTAAAATTCCGCGCATCTCAAACTCCTATCCTTTTTTTGTTTGAGTAATGAATCACTTGCGAACAATGACAAGCACATGATGTGTAATGTATAGCATATTTTTTAAGCAGAATTAGGAATGAATTTAGTGAATATTGCTGTGATTTTGTCGATTTATTCGTGATTCTGTGATCAAGTTTCAATAATTTATTACGCAAAATTCATATTTTCGACAGAAATATATCGGATTGAAACTCTGCGTTTCAGATTTAGACCTTTAATTTTGTTGTCATTGCCCACACTATAGATTCATAAATGATGATTAGAGATTTTTTATGCGTGTAGATGTGTGGTCAGATGTAGTATGCCCTTTTTGCTATATCGGAAAAAAACGTTTAGAAGCAGCAGCTGCTGCAACTGGTGTAGAACTTGAAGTCCATTGGCACAGTTTCCAGTTAGATCCTGATGCACCACCACGTCAAGAAGTCTCAAATAGCGAACGTTTGGCATTGAAATATGGGCGTACTGTCGCTGAAGTTGAAGAAATGCAACGCAATATTGCGGAAATGGCAAAAGCAGAAGGCATCGAGTTCAATTGGGAAAATGCCAACTCAGGGAATACATTTAACGCCCATCGAATTATTCATCATGCACAAAGCTTAGGATTGGGTTCGGAAGCAAAAGAAGCCTTTTTCTATAGCTATATGACCCAAGGTTTAGCCATTGGCGAGCGTGAAACCCTCGAAGATGTTGCTTCGCGCATTGGTTTAAATCCAGTTGAAGTGGATGATATTTTGGATTCTGATCAATATGCCGATTTTGTCCAATTTGATGAAGAACTTGCACGTGATCAATTGAAAGTGACTGGCGTACCATTCTTTGTATTCGATCAGCGTGTGGCTTTAGCTGGTGCTCAACCGACTCAAGTCTTCCAAGATGTGATCAACAAAGTATTAACGACTGCCAATGAACAAACAGATCAACCCACTGTTGAAGATGCAGAAACTTGTACTGATGAACATTGTGACGTGCCACCAAGCAAATCATAAAACATCTTCGAGAACCTAAATACTGGCTTAAGGTTGCATGACTTAAGCCATATTTAGACTGTTATAAAAATAGAATTCAGCGTTGCATAAACAAGCCTATTCAAGTGAATCGGAACTGAATATACTTTATGTATAGATTCACTGCATGACTCTATACATGGTAAATTTTTATAGACCTCTTTCCCCAAGGAGGTCTTTTTTTTATCTATAAAACAATTATTTAATAAAATTATTTGAGTTTTAAGTCTTCTCATTATCTGTTCTAATTTTAAATGACTATAAATTCATTGTTGTTTATTGTGAATTTTGTTGAACAATTCATTAGAATAGATCAAACATTGATTTTTAATAATATCACGATGCTTAAGCCCATTTTTTAATTTTATAAATAAATTCAGTGGCTTAACAATGAAAATAACTTAGAGCGAATATGAAAAGAATCATGCAGCAATTCAAACCGTCAACCTTAAGTCTTGTCTTAAGTTGTAGCTTTTTAAGTACTTTCGTGTATAGCCAAGATCAGATAGATCACTTGACTGATCCTTATCAAACAGATGAAATCAGTGTCAGTAGCGAATTCCCTACTTTAGACTATCCTTTAGAATTTCAACAAAAAGACTGGCCAACATCGGATGAAAATAGTTTAGGTTGGATTAACTACGTTCCTCGCATGGTTGATGCAACGCCGACACTATTCCCAGAACAATCCAATAAAAAAATATACGCTCCGACCCAAGCGACTGAAGATTTATCATGGATTGACCGACGTCAAAAATCGATTCGTCACTGGGCAGACCGAACCGCACAGCGAATCGATGGTTGGTTTGGTGAAGGTTATGAAGATGAAACCGCCAAAGCAACGCTACGTGTAATCTTTGATAATAAATGGAATAAGTATGATGATTACGAATTCAAGCCACGTATACGCGGTAAAATCGACTTACCAACCTTAGAGCGTAAATTAAGTTTAGTCTTTGGTGATGATTCACTGGATAATGAAATTGACAACAATATTGCCATTACCAATGAAAATCCCGCTGGTGATCCCGACAAAAATGTCGACACTAAGCGAATCCGTGAAGATAACAGTTCTATCGCCTTACGTTGGTCACAACTGTCTGATAAATTACCTTTCGATTTAGATGCTGACTTAGGTATCCGATCTGGAGATGACATTTATGCCCGCTTAAAGGCAAAAAAAGATTGGACTCTCGGGAATGATTTTTCCTTTCATGCTGAACAAATCTATCGTTATGGTATAGATAGTGAAAATTATCTAAGAACCAATTTGGAACTCACCCACGCACGTCCAAATGAAGCATTTATTTCAAATCAGCTTTATCTAACTTATGCGGATGAGCAGGATGATGATTGGACTTGGGATAATCGTACCTATCGCCAACATCAGTTTTTCCATGATAACCGCTTTAACTACGGTATGTATGTAGGCGGTTATTACAACGAAGATGATTTACGTATGAACAGTTGGGGACCTTTTGTTTCTTGGCGCCAACCCTTATTCCGCGAATGGTTCTTTGTTCAAGGTGATCTTAACTATTTTAATGACAAGCGTGAAGATCGATCACACTATCCTCGTGCTTTAGTTCGTCTTGAAGCTAGATTTTAGCGCTCGATAATAGTCATAAAAAAAGCCCATCACTGATGGGTTTTTTTTGGATTTTAGATTCTCAAATGACAGGCTTTTGAATCACGATACGATCATTACGTGTAATACGTATTTTTTTAGGAGACGCTTCAGCTTCAGTTTTAGGTAAAACATAACCGACACGATCTGTGCGTGCGATACGTTTACTATCCACAAAAGAATTAATATCAAACTGTGGAATTTGATGCTTCACCACGGTTACACGATCATTTCGAACAATTTTTTTCACATCTTGTTCTGCATAAGAGACATTGGTTAAGCTCAGACAAAACATGCTAAATGCGAGCATCATTGAAGTTTTCATAGAATATTCCCAATATTTAATGATCGCTATTATAGATTAATTATTATTTTTTGATATGTTTTACAAATCGAAACTTGGACGTATTTTTTTATCATCAACATCAAAAAAATTTATCTAGTTTAACCCAAAGCTTAAATAGCTCCTTTTGCATCCTACGACGGCGCTGCATTAAAAAAGCCTATCCGAAGATAGGCTTTCGATCACAATTTAAAATATGCGCTTATTTCAATAATAAGCTGTTAATGCGTTTTAAATATGCAGCTGGATCTTCTGGTAACCCACCTTCCGCAATCATCGCTTGATCAAAAATCACATTTGCAAGATCGTCAAATTGTGCTGAACCATCCAACTTTTTCACTAATGGATGCTCAGGGTTAATCTCTAAAATTGGCTTGCTTTCTGGGACTGCTTGACCTGCTTGTTTTAACATGCGAATCAACTGTGGAGACAATTCGCCTTCACCAGTTACCAGACACGCTGGAGAATCAACCAAACGAGTGGTTACGCGCACTTCTTTGGTTTTGTCTTTTAATGACTCAGACAGCTTTTCAACCACAGGTTTAAACTGCTCAGCCGCCGCTTCTAATGCTTTTTTCTCTTCAGCGTCTTGTAAATCACCTAAGTCTACAGCACCTTTTGCGACATTCTGCATTGGTGTCCCGTCAAACTCATGAACAAACTCCATTGCCCATTCATCTACACGTTCAGTCATTAGCAGAACATCGATGCCTTTTTTCTTGAATAACTCAAGTTGTGGCGAGTTTTTAGCAGCGGCTAAGCTTTCCGCCGTTACATAATAAATCGCCTTTTGACCTTCTTTCATTGCTGCTTTGTAGTCAGCCAATGAAGTGGTCACCTCATCATTGTTTGAAGTTGCAAAGCGTAGAAGCTTCAAAATTCGATCACGATTGGTGAAATCTTCACCCAAACCTTCTTTTAAGACAGATCCAAACTCAGCATAAAACTTCTTAAATTTCTCTTGATCTGTTTCATCTTCAGATTTAGCTAAAGTATCTAAAGTTGTTAAGATTCGACGTGTGTTACCTTCACGGATGGTTTTAACATCTCGACTTTCTTGAAGTAATTCACGACTCACATTCAACGGTAAGTCTGCGCTATCCACAACACCTTGAACGAATCGTAAATAGTTCGGGATGAGATTATCTGCATCATCCATGATGAAGACACGTTTCACATAGAGCTTGATACCTGCTTTCGCTTCACGTGAGAAAATGTTGTGCGGTGCTTTACTTGGGATATACAGTAATTGCGTATATTCAGTGCTCCCTTCTACACGGTTATGCGCCCATGTAATAGGTGCTTCAAAGTCGTGACTTAAGTTTTTATAAAACTCAATATACTGTTCTTCAGTAATGTCATTCTTACTACGTGTCCACAATGCGCTGGCAGAATTGATCGCCTCCCATTCACCCGTTTTGACATACTGGCCTGGTTTCGCTTCTTCGCCCTCAGCTGCTTCTTCTTGTTGCCATACCTCTTTTTCCATTTGAATTGGTAAACTGATATGGTCTGAATATTTATTGATAATTTGCTTTACTTTATAACTTTGCAAATAATCTAATGCGTCTTCGCGCAAGTGTAGAATAATATCTGTACCGCGACCTTCTTTCGTAATTTGCTCAACTTCAAATTCGCCTGTACCACCACTGATCCAACGTACACCTTCTGAAGCTTCAGCCCCTGCACGACGTGATTCAACTGTGATTTTATCAGCGACAATAAAGCCAGAATAAAAACCGACACCAAACTGACCAATTAACTGTGCATCTGACTTTTGATCACCGGTTAATTTAGACATAAAGTCTTTAGTACCAGATTTAGCAATCGTACCCAAATTATCAATAGCTTCTTGTTGGCTTAAACCAATACCGTTGTCTGAAATGGTGATGGTTTTATTATCTTTATCCAATTGTACGCGTACACGTAAATCTGGATCATTTTCATAGTATTCAGGATGATTAATCCCTTCAAAACGTAATTTATCACATGCGTCTGAAGCGTTTGAAATTAGCTCACGAAGGAAAATTTCTGGATTTGAATAAAGTGAATGCGTCACTAAATGTAAAAGCTGAGCAACTTCCGCTTGGAAACTATGTTTTTGTGTATTCTGCTCGCTCATAAACTACTCCTTAAACACATCAAAACAATTTTTTTGAATGCTTAATGAATGGTGTAGCTTCTAATTTTTTCAATGGTCAAAATTAAATTTTTTTAAAAAGGACCTTGTTTGTAAATTCGATCAAGATGTATTTCTAGTTTTTGCTGACGCATTTGATAGACATGATTTAAGCATTGCAAATTTGCTTGGCATTGATCACGTAATTCCAGCCATTTGACTTGTTCATTCTGAATGATTGATCGCATTCCCATCGGTACTAAACGACGAAGAATTTGATAAGTGGCAGCCATTTTAACATCTGCATCATTCAGGATACGATGTTCACAAACAGCTTTCTCAGTTTCGGACTGCGCTTTTTTGCAATCAAAACTCGCTGCAAATACTGGAACACTTCCACATGCAGCCAGCACAATGATGAGTTTTATGAATTGGTTCTTCATGCATACTACTCTGTTATGAGCTTTCTAGATTATTGAAAAAAATTGTTTTTTTATATGGTATTTTCTACCTGTTATAGTACGACACATAAAAAAAGCCCTATTGATTAATAGGGCTAGGCGCAACTTTATTTTTAGAATTTGTAGCTGTAACCAATGCTATAGATGACTGGATCTATATCTAGCTTGAACTTTGTTGTTCCATCTACATTCACTTCAGGGTTTAAATCTGCATAACGTACGTCAGCGAATACACCCCAGTTTTTTGCATCAGCTGGTTGGAAATTGAAACCTAACTGCGCTGCATAACCAAAATCTTCTTTTACACTTTGAACGCCTTGCTCATCCCAAGCAATAAATGCTGTTGCACCAAGACCAACATAAGGTGTAAATCCCGAGGTATTTTTAAAATGATATTTCGCAGTCAGTGTTGGTGGTAAATGTTTAATCGTCACTGCATCAGCGCCATTAATCAAAACATCATGGCGAACTGGTGTGGCTAATAATAATTCAGCAGAAATTTGATCATTAAAGAAATATTCCACCGAAGGGGTAAAAGCAAATTCATCATCGGCTTCCACTTTAGCTCCTCCTAGAGCGGCCACAGTGGTATCTTGCGTTGGAGAAATTGCAGATGCACCTAACTTAAGTTGCCATTCTCCTGCCAGTGCATTTGCAGACATTCCAAGCAAAACAATCAGTGCAATTTTATTTAACATTATTATAACCTCTGGAAGATTGATCTAAATAAACCACTATTTAAATATAATAAACATGTCAAAAATTAATATACAACTCTTAAAATTTAAATAAAATAAATTTTATTTACAAATAATTGATTAAAATGATAATTTATTTTAAATCATACTAATTTAGTCAATTATAAAACCATCAATTATTTTAAATAAATTATTAATCATATTATTTTACTCGGGATTTTTTATTTAATCCCACTATTTTAATCTGATTTAAAATAAAAAAGGCGATTATATTAATCGCCTTTTATTCAATCATTTTTTAAATATAGTTATAGCACCATTGCCGCGATCCAACCAAAAATCATCAATGGAATATTGAAATGAATAAATGTCGGAATCACACTGTCTTTCATATGGTCATGTTGACCATCCATATTCAAACCTGATGTTGGACCTAAAGTCGAGTCTGAAGCAGGAGAGCCTGCATCACCTAGAGCTGCAGCAGTACCTATGAGTGCAATTGTTGCTGCTGTACTAAAACCAAACTGAATACATAATGGGACATAAATGATTGCAAGAATTGGCACTGTAGAGAATGATGATCCTATACCTAGTGTAATTAACAATCCGATGAGTAACATCCAGAATGCTGCCCAACCTTGACTATCACCAATCCATGCGACTGAAGCCTCAACTAGCGTTGGAACCTGACCAGTAGCGCCGATCACGGCTGCAAAACCTTGTGCTGCGATCATAATAAAACCCACGAGTGCCATCATACGCATACCAGTAATGATGACATCGTCAGCTTCTTTCCACTTGAAAATACCTGCACAACTTAGGATCGCCACACCGACTAAACCAGCTAAAATCATCGAATCAGAATACAATTGCACTGCAAGCGTTGCTAAAACAGCACCCCCCGCCATATAAATCGTAAATTTAGAAACCTCCGGTCTCGCAGAACCTTCTTGAACACCCATTTCACCCGAAATGCTTTGTGGCTGTTCTTCGACATGAATGTCAAGATATTCTCGTGGTTTACGATAGCTATAAAACACTGCGATTAATAAACCTACGAACATCCCAAACACAGGAATCGCCATCGCAGAAGGGATTTGATCATAATCAATTTGGAAGCCAAGTGGTTCACCAAAAGTATTGATGTTTTGACCTAAAATATCATTTAGGAAAATTGCACCAAAACCGACTGGGATCAACATATAAGTTGCACATAAACCAAATGTGAGTAGACATGCAACCAATCGTCGATCAAGCTTTAAATGGTTGAATACCATCAATAATGGTGGAATCAATACAGGAATAAAAGCAATATGCACGGGAATTACGTTTTGAGAACAAACAGCCGCTATCGCAACCGTTGCAAAGATGGCATATTTGACACGATTTTGTATTTTAAGATTAGCCTCACCTTTAAGTGAATTAATCATTTTATATGCTAGAAGATCTGGCAAACCTGAACGAGCCAAAGTTAAGGCAAATGCACCAAGTACACCATAAGCTAAAGCAATCTGGGCACCCTTGCCCAAACCACCATTAAACGCTTCCATAGTGCCTTGTAAACCAAGACCAGCCAATAGGCCTCCTGTTACAGCACCAATGATCAGTGCAAATACCACAGGCACACGAGCCAAAGAGAGGCCAAACATGACCCCAATGGCAGCAAGAATTGCAAACATAAGAAATAGGAATCAGACAAAAAAACTATTTTATCAGAATTTGTTTGTAATAAATCTGCTCATCAGGGGTTGATACCTTCACTCGTCAGATTCTATTCGCCTTGCGCATTTTTTTTTGCAAATTGTTTAATATACGATGCGATCTCTTGGGCACGACTTAAAACAGCCCAATGATTCGCATCTAGCTCAACACGTTCAAAACCTGTCGCCCATTTTGGAATTTCGTCAATCAACTCTGGACTTACATATTTATCGCGTTTTAAGACTACCGCTTGAACGGGGCAAATCGCATGACGTTGACGAGGCATCGTTAGACGTGGAATAAAGTTTGCCCGATACAGTGCCACACCATACTCACCATCCTTAGAGATATTTTGGTTTACAGGTAAGCCTTTTGTATCTTCAAGAATTTCAAATATTTTGCCCCAGCGATCTGGATTGAGAAAATTCCACATCGTCGGTGCAACTACGGGTAGCTGAAATAGTACGATGTACCAAGACTTAATCAATTGCTTAAAGAACTTTGGTTTTTGATGTTTGAATTGTTCACGCATCCAATAAGCAGCATGGTCCAAGCATGGTCCAGATATAGTGGTATATGAAAGAATACGACCTTTAAATTTAGATTCTGTTACGGATTCCCATGTTTGAATTGAGCCCCAATCGTGTGCTGCCACATGAAAGTTTCGATTTGGCAACAGATAATTTACCACACTCTCCAAATCCAAAGACAGTTGAGCTAATGCATAAGCGCGAATCTTTTTCGGTACGCTCGATTGACCAGCGCCACGCACATCATAAGTTACAACAAAATAATCTTCGATTAAATTCGAAATGATTGGTTCCCATACTTCTTGATTGTCTGGATAACCATGCACAAGCACCAATGCCGGCTTATTCCGATCTCCCCATGTTTTAGCATAGAGTTTTTGTTGATCTGTCGTGTTAATCCAATGCGATTCAAATTGCATAATATGCTCAACCTTTTTTGTTATTGATTGACCGTTTTCTTGGTCTACGATGATTTTCGATCAATGCCAGAATATTTTTTGTACTTTAGTATGCTAACTAATGAAATAAAAATAATTGACCTAAATGAGTATTTTGAAAAAGCTAACGACAATTCCGTTAATCTCCAAGTATATGTTTAATAGCTTTGCACCCTTTCAAGGTGCAGGCATTACTATCGATAAAATCGACTTAAAAAATCATCATATTCGTGTAAAAATGCCACTTACACGAAAAAATAAAAATATTGTGGGTGTCCACTTTGGCGGTAGCCTTTATTCTATGGTTGACCCATTCTATATGACATTACTCATGTATCACTTAGGTGATAAATATATTGTTTGGGATAAGGCTGCAAGCATCGATTTTTTAACTCCTGGTCGTAGCACTGTTTATGCAGATATCCGCATTGATTCCAGTGAAATACAACTCATCAAAGAGCTCGCTAGCAATCATGCTCCTGTTTACCGTAACTATACTGTGAATATTATGGATGAATCAGGCTTACGGATCGCAGAAGTTCACAAAACTGTGTATATCCGTCGCAAGAAGGCAAAAGCCACACGTTTCCGTTAATAAAAAAGCGCTCTATGAGCGCTTTTTTTATCACTTTAGCAAATTAACGATTATTTTGTTCTATCGCTTTTGCTCTATCGCTGCTCCTGCACCGCCGCCAATTGCACCACCAATTGCAGCGCCAGAGTTACCACCAAAAATACTTTTACCGACTGCAGACCCGATTGCACCGCCTACACCACTATAAGTGGCATTACGATCTGAGCCCCCTTGAGCTTTACTACCTACAGCGGCACCTGCACCACCACCAAGCGTTGCACCAACACCACCACCAACATTATTACCAACACCACCACCAAGTGCACCGCCTGCAGCAGCTGCACCAATACGCTGTTGATTCGGCGTCATGCTTTCACAACCTGCAAGTAGCATTGTAGATACGGTTGCCATCGCCATGACAGCTGTTAACTTTTTCATCTTGATGTCCCTCTTTGTCTATTTATATAAGCATATCGCGATCTAGAGAATAAAATTTTCAATTTCTGTTACAAGACAACGCGAAAATGATGCTATTTGTAAAGAGTTTTTTTCAAAATAGATATTTAGCCTCAAATTCACATTATCAAACTCAATAAAAAAGGCACCCGTAGGTGCCTTCTTAATTCAGTTTAGATTAAAACTGATCTTCATTTAATGCTTGTGAGAACGCTTGGTCAACTTCAGAGAAGTCATTAACCAATTCGTGTTCAGCAGCTTCTGCTTCTTGACGACGACGCTCTAAGTGGTAAGCCAAACCTGTACCCGCTGGGATCAAGCGACCAACAACCACGTTTTCTTTTAGACCGCGTAAATCATCTTCTTTACCTGTTACAGCAGCTTCAGTTAACACACGTGTTGTTTCCTGGAACGATGCAGCAGAAATGAACGAGTCAGTAGAAAGTGAAGCTTTCGTGATACCCATCAATTGACGTTCAAACTTCGCAGGGAACTTGTTCTGAGCAAGTACTGCTTGGTTTTCTTGGACAACACGGATGTAATCCACTTGCTCGCCTTTGATGAAGCTTGTATCACCACCATCGATGATCTCAACTTTACGCAACATTTGACGTACGATGACTTCAATGTGCTTATCGTTGATTTTTACACCTTGGAGACGATATACGTCTTGAACTTCATTCACGATGTAGTTTGTCAACGCCACTTCACCTTTCAAACGTAAGATGTCATGTGGATTTTGCGGACCATCAGAAATCGTTTCACCACGGTTAACATGCTCACCTTCAAACACGTTAATCGTACGCCACTTAGGAATTAACTCTTCGTAAATCTCTGAGCCATCATCCGGTGTGATCACCAAACGATTCTTACCTTTAGTTTCTTTACCAAAGCTTACAACACCTGAAACTTCTGCAAGGATCGCATGTTCTTTCGGCTTACGTGCTTCAAACAAGTCAGCTACACGTGGAAGACCACCGGTAATATCACGAGTACGTGAAGTTTCTTGAGGTACACGACCAATTACATCACCCACACCAATTGTTTCGCCATCACGGACAGTCACAATTGTATTTTGTGGTAAGAAGTAGAACTGTTCACCACCATCAACTGTATCTAATACAATCGCTGGACGTAAGTCTTTACCAGAAGCTGGACGAGACGTTACAGGTAAAATTTCAACTGTCGTCATACCAGTTGCATCATCTGTTTTCGATGTTGCAGTCACGCCATCAGCGATTTGGCTGAAACGTGCTTTACCAGCAACTTCTGTTACCAATGGATGCGTATGCGGATCCCAAGTCGCTACAATACCGCCAGCTTCTACCGCACCACCATCTTTAATCAAGATTGAGGCACCGTAAGGAAGTTTATAGCGCTCACGCTCACGACCGATGTCATCAGTGATACCAATCTCACCAGAACGAGATACAGACACTAAGTGACCTTTAGCGTGTTGCACTGTCTTCACATTATGGAAACGGACAAAGCCTGCATTACGTACTTGAACACTGTTCGCAGCAGAAGTTCGGCTCGCAGCACCACCCACGTGGAATGTACGCATCGTTAACTGTGTACCTGGCTCACCAATGGATTGAGCAGCCATTACACCCACTGATTCACCTGGATTCACCAAGTGACCACGTGCAAGGTCACGACCATAACATTTCGCACATACACCAAAAGTAGATGCACAGTTTACTACTGAACGCACTTTAACTTCATCGACACCTTGCTCTTCTAGGTAGTTTGCAAGTTTCTCATCGATGAGTGTATTACGTGGCAGTACTACTTCATCAGAACCTGGTCGCTTCGCATCTTCAGCTAATACACGACCAAGCACACGAGTACCTAAGTTCTCGATAACATCACCACCTTGAATGAATGGCGTCATTACGAGACCGTCAAAAGTACCGCAATCTGGCTCAGTAATCACTAAGTCTTGCGCTACGTCTACAAGACGACGTGTCAAGTAACCCGAGTTCGCTGTCTTCAATGCCGTATCGGCCAAACCTTTACGCGCACCGTGTGTTGAAATGAAGTACTGAAGTACTGTCAAACCTTCACGGAAGTTCGCTTTAATTGGTGTCTCAATAATCGAGCCATCCGGTTTTGCCATCAAACCACGCATACCTGCAAGCTGACGAATCTGTGCTGCACTACCACGGGCACCAGAGTCAGACATCATGTAGATGGAGTTGAATGATTTTTGTTTTTCATCTTCGCCCTGTTTGTTCTTAACAGTCGTGTAAGACAAGTTATCCATCATCGCTTTCGCTACTTGGTCGTTTGTACGTGCCCAAATATCGACAACTTTGTTATAACGTTCACCGGCAGTTACGAAACCTTGTTCGAACTGTTGCTCAATTTCACGAACTTCAACTTCAGCTTTCTCGATGATTGAATACTTCGCAGGTGGAATCACCATGTCTTCCATACCAACAGACACGCCTGAACGTGTTGCTTGACGGAAACCGAGGTACATCAATTGGTCAGCAAAAATAACAGTATCTTTCAAACCAAGCTTACGGTAGCAAGAGTTGATCAATTTAGAGATATTCTTTTTAGTCATCTCAACGTTGATTTGCTCGAAGCTTAAACCTTCTGGCACAACTTCCCAAAGTAAACAACGGCCTGGCGTTGTATCAACGATAATAGTTTGTTGCTCACGCTCACCATTTTCATTGATCACAGTTTGATGTACACGAGCTTTAACGCGAGCATGTAAATCAACTTGACCTGTTGCAAGCGCACGGTTTACTTCGTGAGTATCCGCGAACACCATGCCTTCACCTTTGGCATTGATTGCATCACGCGTGATGTAATACAAGCCTAAGACAACGTCTTGCGATGGAACGATGATTGGTTCACCGTTTGCTGGAGACAAGATGTTGTTCGTTGACATCATTAACGCACGAGCTTCTAATTGAGCTTCAAGTGTTAATGGAACGTGTACCGCCATTTGGTCACCATCGAAGTCGGCGTTGAACGCAGCACATACGAGTGGGTGTAGACGGATTGCTTTACCTTCAATCAGTACAGGCTCAAATGCTTGAAGACCTAAACGGTGAAGTGTTGGCGCACGGTTCAACATCACTGGATGTTGACGAATCACAGATGCTAGAACGTCCCAAACTTCTGGAGTCTCACGCTCAACCATTTTCTTCGCAGCTTTAATGGTAGTTGCTTGACCAGACGCTTGTAATTTCGCGAAAATAAACGGCTTGAATAACTCAAGTGCCATTTTCTTAGGAAGACCACATTGGTGAAGACGTAAAGTAGGACCTACAGTAATTACCGAACGACCAGAATAGTCAACACGCTTACCAAGTAAGTTTTGACGGAAACGACCTTGTTTACCTTTGATCATGTCTGCCAAAGATTTAAGAGGACGTTTGTTCGAACCAGTAATTGCACGACCACGACGACCGTTATCTAACAATGCATCTACAGACTCTTGTAACATACGTTTTTCGTTACGTACGATGATATCTGGAGCAGCTAGATCAAGAAGACGCTTTAAACGGTTGTTACGGTTAATCACACGACGATAAAGATCGTTCAAATCAGATGTCGCGAAACGACCACCTTCAAGTGGTACAAGCGGACGAAGATCTGGTGGAAGTACTGGAAGTACAGTCAACACCATCCATTCTGGTTTGTTATTCGACTCTTTGAACGCTTCCATTAACTTCAAACGCTTAGATGCTTTCTTAAGCTTCGTTTCAGAAGTTGTATTCGGAATTTCTTCACGTAAACGAGAAATCTCAGCTTCAAGATCAATGTCTTTCAACAAATCTTGAACTGCTTCAGCACCCATTTTCGCAGTGAATTCATCACCGTGCTCTTCTAATGCTGTGAAGTATTCTTCGTCATTCAGAAGTTGGTATTTTTCGAAAGGAGTCATACCAGGATCTGTTACAACGTAAGATTCGAAATACAATACACGTTCGATATCACGTAGCGTCATGTCTAAAAGAAGACCGATACGGCTAGGCAGTGATTTTAAGAACCAAATGTGTGCAACTGGTGAAGCAAGCTCAATGTGACCCATACGTTCACGACGAACTTTCGCAGTTGTTACTTCAACGCCACATTTTTCACAAATGACACCTTTGTATTTCATACGCTTGTATTTACCACACAAGCATTCGTAATCTTTTACTGGACCAAAAATTTTGGCACAGAATAAACCATCACGTTCAGGTTTGAACGTACGATAGTTAATTGTCTCTGGCTTTTTAACTTCACCATGAGACCATGACTTAATCATTTCTGGTGACGCAAGACCAATACGGATGCGATCAAACTCTACAGGAGCATGACCGTCTGAATCCGTCTTTTTGCGCATGATATCGAGCAAGTCTTTCAATTTTTTTCTCCGTGTGTTGTGGAGATTTTCACTTCACAACTGGGTCACAAATATTGTTTTTTAACTGAATTGGTAATCTCCCCTAACCCCTCTTTTTTAAAGAGGGGTTAGTCTCCCCCTTATCAAAGGGGGATTGAGGGGGATTTAGTCACCATTTTTCAGTTCAATGTTGATACCTAAAGAACGGATCTCTTTGGTCAATACGTTGAACGATTCAGGCATACCTGGGTCCATATAATGGTTACCATCTACAATGTTCTTATAGATACGGGTACGACCCTCAACGTCATCCGACTTCACAGTCAGCATTTCTTGAAGCGTATAAGCTGCGCCATATGCTTCGAGTGCCCAGACCTCCATCTCACCGAAACGCTGACCACCGAATTGTGCTTTACCACCAAGCGGCTGTTGCGTTACAAGCGAGTAAGAACCTGTAGAACGCGCATGCATCTTGTCATCAACCAAGTGGTTCAATTTCAACATGTACATGTAACCTACAGTTACAGGACGGTCAAAACGTTCACCAGTACGGCCATCATACAGTACTGTCTGACCAGTACGTGAAAGACCAGATAGTTCTAATAACTCTTTGATTTGACCTTCTTCGGCACCGTCAAATACTGGTGTTGCAAGTGGAACACCTTTACGGAGGTTGCCTGAAAGTGCCAAGATTTCATCATCAGTTAAGCTATCAAGATCTTCTTGCTCGCCACCAACTTTGTTGTAAATCTTGTCTAAGAATTCACGAAGTTCAAGTACAGTACGTTGTTCTTTCAACATTTGATCGATCTTGTCACCAAGACCTTTCGCAGCCATACCCAAGTGAGTTTCAAGAATCTGACCCACGTTCATACGTGAAGGTACACCTAGTGGGTTCAATACGATATCTACTGGAACACCATTCGCATCATGTGGCATGTCTTCAACTGGCAAGATGTTTGATACAACACCTTTGTTACCATGACGACCCGCCATCTTATCACCAGGCTGAATACGACGTTTTACTGCTAGGTAAACTTTAACAACTTTCAATACGCCAGTTGTTAACTCATCACCTGTAGAAAGCTTGCGTTTTTTCTCAGCGAATTTCTCATCGATTTCAAGACTCTTCTCTTTCAAGAATACTTGAATTTGAGTTAAACGCTCCGCGATGCCTTCATCTACTGGTTGGATATCAAGTAGATCAACAAGTTCTAGATTTGAAAGAACTTCATCAGTTAACTTATCGCCACGTTTTGTTGTACCGCCGCCATTAGACTCTTGACCGTTCAACAAACGTACAACGCGCTCACGTGCAGCTTCTTCGAAGATTTTGTATTCTTCTTTCAAATCTTTACGGTATGCATCAAGTTGAGCTTTTTCAATCGCTTGAGCACGTTCGTCTTTCTCGATACCATCACGAGTAAACACTTGAACGTCGATGACTGTACCCTTCGTACCAGATGGAACACGAAGTGAAGAGTCTTTCACATCAGCTGCTTTTTCACCAAAGATTGCACGAAGCAATTTTTCTTCAGGAGTCAACTGCGTTTCGCCCTTAGGTGTTACTTTACCAACTAAAATGTCACCAGCAGTTACTTCAGCACCGATATAGACAATACCTGATTCATCAAGCTTAGAAAGTGCAGCCTCGCCTACGTTCGGAATATCAGCAGTAATTTCTTCAGAACCAAGTTTAGTATCACGCGCAACACAAGAGAGTTCTTGAATGTGAATAGACGTCAAACGATCTTCTTGAAGAACACGCTCAGATAATAAGATCGAGTCTTCGTAGTTATAACCGTTCCAAGTCATGAACGCGACACGCATGTTTTGACCAAGAGCCAATTCACCGCCATCAGTTGATGGACCATCAGCAAGTACATCACCACGACCAACTTTGTCGCCTAGGTTCACAAGCACTTTTTGGTTAATACATGTGTTTTGGTTTGAACGTGTGTATTTAATCAAGTTGTAGATATCTACACCTGCTTCACCCGCAACCATTTCATCTTCATTCACACGAATAACGACACGAGATGCATCTACGTATTCAATACGCCCGCCACGTTTCGCGATCACACACACGCCGGAATCATGCGCCACGTTCGCTTCCATACCTGTACCAACAAGAGGCTTGTCAGCAATCAGCGTAGGAACAGCCTGACGTTGCATGTTTGAACCCATCAATGCACGGTTCGCATCATCGTGTTCAAGGAATGGAATCAGTGACGCAGCCACAGAAACAACCTGCTGAGCAGATACGTCCATGTGCGTTACTTTTTCTGGCGGCATACGTACGAAGTCACCTTGGTGACGAACAGATACGAATTCTTCTGTTAAGTTGCCATCTTTATCCAATTGAGAATCGGCCTGTGCAATCACAGTACCTACTTCTTCAATTGCAGATAAATATTCAACTTCATCCGTTACACGACCATCAACAACTTTACGATATGGAGTTTCTAAGAAACCAAAGCTATTCGCTTTCGCATATACAGATAATGAGTTGATCAAACCAATGTTTGGACCTTCAGGCGTTTCAATTGGACAAACACGACCGTAGTGAGTCTGATGTACGTCACGTACTTCAAAGCCCGCACGTTCACGTGTTAAACCACCTGGACCTAATGCTGATACACGACGTTTGTGTGTAATTTCAGACAATGGGTTGTTTTGATCCATGAACTGAGATAACTGGCTTGAACCAAAGAATTCTTTGATTGCAGCCGCTACTGGTTTTGCGTTGATCAAGTCTTGTGGAGACAAATTATCTGTCTCTGCTTGTGATAAACGCTCTTTCACAGCACGTTCAACACGAACTAGACCAACACGGAATTGGTTTTCTGTCATTTCGCCAACAGAACGTACGCGACGGTTACCTAGATGGTCGATATCATCGACTTCACCTTTACCGTTACGGATTTCAACCAGTGTTTTTAATACGTCAATGATGTCATCGTTTGAAAGAATACCTTCAACTTCACGTGACTTCTGATCTGTACCCACTTCGTAAGGACGACCCAAACGACGGTTGAACTTCATACGACCAACTGGTGATAAGTCATAACGTTCAGAAGAGAAGAACAAGTTATTGAATAAGTTTTCTGCAGCTTCTTTCGTTGGTGGCTCACCTGGACGCATTACCTTGTAAATTTCTACAAGCGCTTCTTCACGACCAGAAGTCGTATCAGCACGTAATGAATCAGCTACGAATGAACCGCGATCAATGTCATTGGTATAAAGTACGTTAAATTGCTTAACGCCGCCTTCAGCGATTTTAACCATCACTTCATGGCTAAGAACCGTGTTTGCAGCAATCACATCACCATTGTGTAATGTAATATCTTCAGCAGTAATACGCTCATATAAATATTCATCAGGTACTGGAAGTTTAGTTAAGCCTGCAGCTTCCATTTGACGAACATGACGCGCATTAATACGTTTACCTTGCTCAACGATTGTCTTACCGTCATTGTCTGTGATATCAAATTGTGCCATTTCGCCACGCAGACGCTCTGGAACCAAATCAATTTGATAGCTGCCCATGTCTAGATATACAGGAACTTTTTCATAGAACATGTCTAGAATTTGTTCGTTTGTATAGTTCAAGGCACGAAGAATCACAGTCGCAAGTAACTTACGACGACGGTCAATACGAACGTATACTAAATCTTTAGCATCAAACTCAAAGTCTAACCATGAACCACGGTAAGGAATGATACGTGCTGAATAAAGCACCTTACCACTTGAATGCGTCTTACCCTTGTCATGATCAAAGAACACACCAGGTGAACGATGTAATTGAGATACGATTACACGCTCAGTACCATTGATCACGAACGTACCATTCTGTGTCATAAGTGGCATTTCACCCATGTACACTTCTTGTTCACGTACGTCTTTAATTGATTTCGTTTCGCGATCCTTAATGATCAAACGAATTTTTACGCGCATTGGTGCCGCATAAGTTGAGCCACGAAGAATACATTCGCGAACGTCAAACTCTGGTTTACCAAGGCTATACTCAACGAATTCTAAAGCAGCATTCCCAGAATAACTTTCAATTGGAAAAACTGAACGAAATGCGGCTTGGAGACCGATATCTTCGAGGTTTTTTGGTGTTTTGCCATCTTGAAGGAACGTTCTGTACGAGTCGACTTGAATCGCGAGCAGGTACGGAGCATCCATCACTTGGGGCAATTTACCAAAATTCTTACGGATCCGTTTCTTTTCGGTATATGAGTATGCCATCTGGAGTCCTCGGAAAGTAAACTAAACCCGCCTGCAGAACGGGTCTAGAAGGAATTACGCAGGTCGATATGACCACCACTTTGTTCAAATGCTGCAATGTTCAGTGGTATTAAAACGCTTAACAATATTTTTAAACATGGAAAAATATTGGTAAGCGTTTGATTTTATTCAATTATAGTTAGTATTGATGATTTTTACACCAAGTTAACAAAAATCGAGCCGATAATTGTAACGCAAAAAGGCTGATGACCCAAGAGCCATCAGCCAATTTTTGGGGTCAAATTAATAATGACCCCATGGCGAAATTACTTAACAGTAACTTGAGCACCAGCTTCTTCAAGTTTCTTCTTAAGTTCTTCAGCTTCTTCTTTAGAAACACCTTCTTTAAGAAGAGCTGGAGCGCCTTCAACTAAATCTTTAGCTTCTTTAAGACCAAGACCAGTAGCTTCACGAACTGCTTTAATTACAGCAACTTTGTTAGCACCGAAAGAAGTCAACTCTACATTGAATTCAGTTTGTTCTTCAGCAGCAGCAGCGCCAGCACCTGGAGCAGCAGCTACAGCTACAGCAGCAGCAGATACATTGAATTTCTCTTCAAAAGCAGAGATAAGTTCAACAAGTTCAAGAACAGTTTTTTCAGCAACTGCGTTTAAGATTTCTTCGTTAGTTAAAGCCATGAGAATAACTCCAAATGGATATTGAATGGTGTGGAAATTGATTTATTAAGCTTAAGCAGCTTCTGACTCGTTTTTCTCTTTGAGCGCAGTAATAAGGCGACCCAATTTCGAAATAGGAGCTTGAAGAACATTTGCAAGCATAGTAAGCGCTTTTTCTTGGTTCGGAAGGTTCGCGATTACGCTAACTTCAGCACCTTGATAAACCTTGCCATCGAATGCAGCAGCTTTAAGTTCAAATGCTTTATTAGTTTTAGCAAATTCTTCAAACAAACGAGCAGCTGCGCCCATGTCGTCTTCAGAAGTCGAGAAAGCTAAAATTGTTGGGCCAACAAGGTTGTCGTTCAAGATATCGAACTGAGTATCTTGAAGAGCACGTTTAGCTAAAGTATTACGCACGATACGTGTAGTAACACCTAGTTTACGAGCTTCAACACGAAGAGCAGTTAATTGCTCAACAGTTAAACCTTGGTAGTCAGCAACAACAGCAGTGAAAGCAGTAGAAGCAACAGCGTTAACTTCAGCTACGATCTGTTTTTTGTCTTCGATAAGAAGAGCCATTGTAAAACCTCCTAACGGTGATTTATGTACTCACGCGAAGTACACTCCCAGTTCGTTAACTCATCACTGAGTCAACACGCGGAGGATGAACTAAATCACACCACCGCGTCTACGCAGGCTGGAATATTAAGAGCGAAGCATAAAACTCCCCTCGCCTGAGGTCTTTGACGCTGATAAATTCTCATTTACCAATTCAAAGTTTGCCTAAGTTCGCAAGAAATCCAAAACCGGTATCTTGCGTAAGATTTGAAGCAGCGCTTCAAATCTTACTCAGGGCTTTAAAATTCTGTCTAAGTTAAACTTAGTTAGAAACGTTAGTTACATCAATAGTAAGACCAGGACCCATAGTTGAGCTTAAAGTGATCTTTTTGATATAAACACCTTTAGAAGTTGCAGGTTTTGCTTTCTTAAGGTCAGCTACAAGAGCTTCAACGTTTTGACGAACAGCTTCAGCAGTGAAACCTACTTGACCGATCGCAGCATGGATGATACCCGCTTTGTCTACACGGTAACGTGCTTGACCAGCTTTTGCATTTTTAACTGCAGTTGCTACGTCAGGAGTTACAGTACCCACTTTAGGGTTTGGCATTAAGCCACGTGGACCAAGGATTGTACCTAACTTACCTACAACGCGCATTGCATCTGGAGCAGCAATCACTACGTCAAAGTCAAGGTTACCCGCTTGAATGCTTTCAGCAAGGTCATCAAAACCAACTACGTCCGCGCCTTCAGCTTTAGCAGCTTCAGCAGCAGCGCCTTGAGCAAACACAGCTACACGTACAGTTTTACCAGTACCTGCAGGAAGTGTAGTCGCACCACGAACAACTTGGTCAGATTTACGAGGATCAACACCTAGATTTACAGCTACATCCAAAGATTCTTTGAATTTAGCAGCTGGAAGGCTAGAAAGTACTGCTACAGCTTCTTCCAAAGTATAAACTTTGTTCGCTTCTACAGCAGCTGCAATCGCTTTTTGACGTTTAGTTAATTTAGCCATGTCTTAAAGCTCCACTTCCAAGCCCATAGAACGTGCAGAACCAGCAATGGTACGTACACGCGCGTCTAAGTCAGCACCAGTTAAATCTGGTTCTTTAGTAGTCGCGATCTCTTCTAATTGAGCACGAGTCAACTTACCAACTTTAGTTTTGTTAGGTACAGCTGAACCCTTTTGGATACCAGCAGCTTTCTTAAGCAGAATAGCAGCAGGCGGAGTTTTCATGATAAATGTGAACGACTTGTCGTTGTACACAGTGATCACTACAGGAATCGGAAGACCAGCTTCAAGTTTTTGTGTAGCAGCATTGAATTCTTTACAGAATGCCATGATGTTTACACCACGTTGACCTAGTGCAGGACCGATTGGTGGAGATGGATTCGCTTTACCAGCTGGAACTTGCAGCTTGATATAGCCGTCAATCTTCTTAGCCATTTCAATTACCTCTGGGTACAAACGCCGATTAAGGCTCCCCAATATTTACAAGTAACGATACCGTTACAACAACAATGCCCGATTAATAAAATCGGGCGTTTTCAACCAATTCAGATTAAATTGTTTTTTCGACTTGGCGAAATTCCAATTCAACTTGAGTTGGTCGATTGAATACATTAATCGTCAACGTTAAGCGTGACTTTTCGTACTGAACTTCTTCCACCACACCTTTAAAGTCTGTGAATGGACCATCAGTAACCAATAATTCTTCGCCTGGCTCGAACATTGTCTTAGGACGAGGTGCTTCGCCAGTATTGCGTACACGTGCAAGAATCGCGTCAGCTTCTTTTTGCGTAATTGGAGCAGGCTTTTCTGCCGTACCACCAATAAATCCGAGCACTTTTGGACATTCTTTAACAATGTGCCAAGTATCGTCATTCATTTCCATTTCAACTAACACATAGCCTGGAAAGAATTTACGCTCTGACTTACGTTTCTTACCATCCTTCATCTCTACCACTTCTTCAGTAGGAACAAGGACTTCACCAAAGCTATCGGCAACAGCGCTACGCTGGATTCGATCATTAAGCGAACGCATCACTTGTTTTTCATAACCTGAATAGGCATGAATAATGTACCAACGTTTCATAGCTCTTTTACCCGATAATAAACTTCATCAACCAACTAATAATGTAATCAAAACACCATAAACCAATAGCGGTGATTACAACAACAAGTAACACTTGCCATGATGCAGTTACTGTTTCTTGCTTTGTTGGCCAAATCACTCGACGCAGTTCAATGCGTGAGTCTTTCAACAAACGAACAAAGCCTTTGCCTTGATGGGTGGCGTATAATAAACCTAAAGCCACAACGATACAAGCCAAAATTACCCCAACACGCACCCAAATATTGTTTGCGGGAACCCAATATGCTGGAAGATGTTGATTTACCATAAGTGCACCAGCAAGTAATGCCAATGCAATAATCCATAAAATCACGTCAACTGGTGAACCAGATTTAACGACTTCAGCGGAATTGTTTCTTTGAGGAATTGGCGCGTCGCTTAATGCGTCACGCGATTTATCATTCGACATTTTTGTACTCGTCGTTGAATTCGCGACTTATTATATGACCAGTTTAGCCAGCATCAAGCTTTTTATCAAAAATAATTTGGCAGGCCAGGAGGGACTCGAACCCCCAACATTCGGTTTTGGAGACCGACGCTCTACCAATTGAACTACTGACCTATAACAAAACCGAGAATCGAAACTCTCGGTTTTCGTTTGTACTTCTATTATGCAGTTACTTTAGCAACAACACCAGCACCAACTGTACGACCACCTTCACGGATCGCAAAACGTAGACCTGGGTCCATTGCGATTGGGTGGATTAATTCTACTGACATTTCTACGTTGTCACCAGGCATAACCATTTCAACGCCTTCTTTTAATTGAATCGCGCCAGTTACGTCAGTTGTACGGAAGTAGAACTGTGGACGGTAACCGTTAAGGAATGGAGTGTGACGACCACCTTCTTCTTTAGAAAGTACGTATACTTCTGCATCGAATTTAGTGTGTGGCTTGATTGAACCTGGTTTAGAAAGTACTTGACCACGTTGTACATCTTCACGCTTAGTACCACGTAATAAGATACCACAGTTCTCGCCCGCACGACCTTCGTCTAGAAGTTTACGGAACATTTCAACACCAGTTACTGTCGTTTTAACTGTGTCTTTGATACCTACGATTTCAACTTCTTCGCCTACTTTAACGATACCAGTTTCTACACGGCCAGTTACTACTGTACCACGACCAGAAATAGAGAATACGTCTTCGATTGGCATCAAGAATGCTTGGTCTACAGCACGTACTGGCTCTGGGATGTAAGTGTCAAGCGCTTCAACAAGAGCAACAACAGCATCTTCACCGAACTGACCAGCTTCACCGTTAAGTGCAGCAAGAGCAGAACCACGGATAACTGGAGTGTCATCACCTGGGAAGTCATAAGTAGAAAGAAGCTCACGAACTTCCATTTCAACTAGCTCAAGAAGCTCTTCGTCGTCTACAAGGTCACATTTGTTTAAA
>NZ_JFYL01000012.1 GCF_000632455.1 Acinetobacter sp. Ver3 | reverse complement strand
TTTTTATTGAGCAATTAGCAATAACCATCTAAACGTGTCAATGGAATCTTTTGACCAATCGCTTTTTCGATCTCAGGTAAATAAAAAGCATCATCTTCTGACAAGAAACTGATACTCACCCCTCTTGTTCCTGCTCGACCTGTACGACCTATACGGTGTACATAATCATCAGACTGCTCAGGCAGAGTAAAATTAATCACGTGTGACACACCATCCACATGAATACCTCGACCAGCCACATCTGTTGCGATCATAATGTTGTGTTTGCCATTTTTAAATTGATCCAACATCTTTAAACGTTTATCTTGCGCGATTTCACCAGATAACATCACTACCTTGTAACCATCATGCTTAAGATGATCATACAGCTTACGGACCTGATCACGGCGGTTTGCAAATATCATGACCTTTTCAATGGGCTCATCACGCAATATTTCTTGCAGCAATTTGTATTTATCTGATTTCCCAACCACATAAACACGTTGCTCTACGTCAGCATTGGTTTTTTTCTCAGGCTCAATTTCGACAGTAACAGGTTCAAATAACCATTGTTGAGCAAGATTGAGTACATCATAACTAAACGTAGCAGAGAACATTAAAGTTTGACGTTGTTCTTTGCGTGGAGAGAATCGCACAATGCGTTTAACAGAAGGAATAAATCCCATATCCAGTAAACGATCTGCCTCATCAATGACTAAAAATTCAATTTGATCCAACCAAATTTCTTTTTGTTCAGTAAAATCAATCAAACGACCTGGTGTCGCGACAAGAATATCTACGAAATTTTCATCCAGTTGTTTTTTTTGCTTATCGAAGTCTACACCACCCACCAAAGTCACAACATTTAAGTCGGTAAACTTAGTCAGATCACGTGCATCGTTTTCAATTTGAATCGCAAGCTCACGCGTTGGTGCCATAATTAGAGCACGGGGTTCACCACGATAACGCTGTGTTTGTATCGGATTGTTCAATAAATCATTAATAACACTAATTAAGAATGCTGCGGTTTTTCCTGTGCCTGTTTGTGCACGTCCAATTGCATCATGCCCTGCCAACGTATATTTCAATACTTTCTGTTGAATGGGGGTCATTTCATTAAACCCTAAAGCATCAATCGCTTGCTTAAGTTGCGGATGTAAATTAAGGGTTTCGAAACCTGATGACATATAAGGGGCTCTACAATCAATATTTGATAATGGTCTATAGTATAAACAAAAAACGCCCCAATTTATCAAAATTGGAGCGTAACCTAATTTTCAGTGAAAAGTAGGATTAGTCTAAAGGCTGAACTTCTTCAGCTTGAAAACCTTTTTGACCTTGTACAACGCTGAATTCTACGCGTTGACCGTCACGAAGTGAACGGTGGCCTTCACCTTGAATAGCACGGAAATGAACGAATACGTCATCACCGCCTGCGCGTTGAATAAAGCCAAAACCTTTAGTATCGTTAAACCACTTAACAACGCCTTGTTCGCGAGCTGTCATAAGTTAATCCTCAGTTGGTAAGAAAAGGGACCACCCGGTGTTGCAAACAGCAGAGCAAACAAATTTTAAAACATTTTTTATTTCAAAGCTTGTAATCATTCTGTAAAACTATTAACAAAATCCCGGTTATATCCATTATAAATAAGGCTTAGAGAACAAATTTCTCTACGCAATCCTTAAGTACGCATTGAGCTTAACATGGGTACAACACAATTAATAGAAAAATTTTAGCTAATTATCTAACTAAAACTTGTATATTAATCACACAAATTTAGTGCAAAAATTGCACTTTATTTGAACAGTTCATCTAAATCATTTAATTTTATTCTTAAGTCACACTTTTGCTAGAATAATGACCAACTTTATTATTCAATCTCGTGTTTTACTATGTCTCAAGTGTTAATCGATGCGATGGGTAAACCTTGCCCTTTACCTTTACTGCTACTTAAGAAATCGATGAAACAAAATAGTGCACCTCAGCAATTTTTATTAAAAGCTTCAGATCCGAACAGTCAAATCGATATTCAACGTTATTGTCAGCTACATAAATTGACATGCGCATTTAAACAAGTTTCGGATTCTGAATTTCATTACGTGATTGAATCTTAGGTGTTTTCATCTAAATTAATCATGGATAAATATTGTATTTAAATTTACATTTCACTACCCAAATTCGCTTAATTCTGTATGCTATAAGGATTAAGATGAATGTAATTGGTTTTTTAAACTATTTTCCTATAAGGAGTACTCATGACTGACAGCAGCAATCAATTGATGCCCCTGTCATTGTCTGCGCCCGGGGTCAATTTAGGTGCTTACATTAGTACTGTAAACCAGATCCCTATTTTGACAGCTGAACAAGAAAAAGAGTTAGCTGAACGTTATTTTTATGACCAAGATCTAGACGCAGCTAAAATGCTGGTGATGTCCCACCTTCGTTTTGTTGTGCATATTGCCCGCAGTTACGCAGGTTACGGCTTACCTCAAGGCGATTTAATCCAAGAAGGTAATTTAGGCTTGATGAAAGCCGTAAAACGCTTCGATCCCAATATGGGAGTACGTTTAGTTTCTTTTGCAGTACATTGGATTAAAGCTGAAATCCACGAATATGTGATTCGTAACTGGCGTATTGTTAAAATTGCGACAACTAAAGCTCAACGTAAACTGTTCTTCAACTTAAGAAGCTTAAAAAAATCGAGCAAGAAATTAACGCTCGAGGAAGCACAATCTATTGCGGCTGATTTAAATGTAACAGCTGAACAAGTTCTTGAAATGGAAGGTCGTTTAACAGCTTATGACGCAGCCTTCGAAGCTCAATCCGATGAAGATGATGAAAGCTCAGTTCATGTCGCTCCTGCGCTTTACTTAGAGGATAATCGTTATGACCCTGCTCGTTTAGCAGAGGAAGAAGATTATGAATCACAGAGCACCTCTGCTTTACATGAAGCAATGGATCAGCTGGATGATCGTTCACGCAATATTTTACAGCGCCGCTGGTTAGATGATGATAAGTCTACGTTGCATGAACTAGCAGCCGAATATAATGTTTCCGCTGAACGTATTCGCCAGCTTGAAAAAAATGCCATGGACAAGATCAAGATCGCCATGTCATCAAATTAATACGATTACAAAAAAAGAGCTATAAGCTCTTTTTTTGTATTTACGCTATGCAAGTTTAAAAAAATCGTACGTCATGTATGCTATCGTATGACGCAATTTTCGATTGGGAATAACCTGATGTGGATCTCAATATCAGCCATTAATTTAGCGCTTGCCGTAATGCTAGGTGCTTTCGGCGCTCATGGCCTTAAAGCTCGTGCAACCGAAGCCCAACTGACATGGTGGCAGACTGCAACTGATTATTTCTTTTATCATGCAATTGGATTATTAATACTCGCACTCATACCAAAAATAATTCCAAACTTTTCAACTCAATTCAGCTTTATCTTCATCCAGTTCGGTATCATTTTATTTTGTGGATCTCTATATCTCATGGCTTTAGGGCTCCCGCGCGGGTTAGGGGCAATTACACCTCTTGGTGGAGCATTGATGATTATTGGCTGGCTACTTTTAGCATGGCAAGCATTCAAAATTCAACATTAATTTGAAGGTCATCTGATGAATATTTTTTTAAATGGCGAGTCGATTCAAACGCAATGCCAAAACTTATTAGAACTGGTTCAAGAATTATCGCTAGAAGGTAAACGATTTGCTGTTGAAAAAAATGAAATGATCATTTCAAAAAGTAAACTAGCAGATACCCCTATTTCAGATGCTGACCGTATAGAAATAATTCATGCTGTTGGCGGTGGTTAACTCGGAGTAAATATGGAAGATAGTCCGTTGATCATAGGATCACGTTCATTTAGTTCACGACTATTAGTGGGCACTGGAAAATATAAGGATATGCAGGAAACTGACTTAGCAATCCAAGCCAGTGGTGCTGAGATCGTTACTGTTGCAATCCGTCGCGTAAACATTGGTCAAAATCCAGATCAACCTAACCTACTCTCAGTGATTCCACCGGAAAAATACACCATTCTTCCCAATACAGCTGGTTGCTTTGATGCCAATAGTGCCATTCGCACTTGTATGCTCGCACGTGAACTTTTAGATGGTCACAATTTAATCAAGCTTGAAGTATTAGGTGATGAAAAAACGCTTTATCCTAATATTACTGAAACCTTAAAAGCTGCAAGAACATTGATCGATGATGGTTTTGAAATCATGGTTTATACCTCTGATGATCCTATCGTCGCGCAAGAACTTGAGAGTATGGGCTGTGTCGCTATTATGCCTTTGGGGAGTTTAATTGGTTCTGGTTTAGGTATTCTTAATCCACATACCATTTCTATCATCAAAGAAAATGCCAAAGTCCCTGTCTTGGTGGATGCTGGGGTTGGTACAGCTAGTGATGCTGCTATTGCGATGGAATTAGGTTGTGATGGCGTACTCATGAACACTGCAATTGCTGCTGCACAGAATCCGATTCTAATGGCTTCTGCTATGAAAAAAGCCGTTGAAGCTGGACGCGAGGCTTATCTTGCTGGTCGTATGCCACGCAAACGTATGGCAAATGCAAGCTCTCCAGAAACTGGATACTTTTTTAAATAAAAAAAACCCACTTTTTAAAGTGGGTTTTTTCTTAACTCACTCGACGATACAAAGGATCATCCAATCCATCAATTTTGATAAAGTTAGGTAAATCTTTTATTCTTTCAATCCAAGCGCGTACGTTTGGATAAGGCTCTAGAGAAATATCACCCATAGGTGCTAACGCGACATAGACAAACACTGCGATATCCGCAATAGTTGGTCTATTATTCGCTAACCATTCACGGTCTTTGAGCACACCATCTAAAATAGCCAAAGATTTGTGACCACGTATTTTCGCCTCTTTAAATGTTTGCTCAGTACTTTCTAATCCCAAACCATTGTATGGACCTTTGAAAGACAATATCGCGCGTGCCGTGAAAACCCCGAATTGCACCCAACTGGCAGCAAAGGCAAGCCAATCTACAATTTTAGCTTGTTCGACTAAATCTTCAGACCACCATGTGTTTTTATCTGAATATTTACCTGCTAAATACACCAAAATTGCGGCAGAATCAGTTAAAACAATATCGCCATCTACTAATGCTGGCACTTCGCCTTTAGGATTAATTTTTAAAAATTTCTCACTATGCTGTTCATCACTGAAATAATCTAGTTCTACAATTTCAAGATCCACTTTCAATAATGCTGCTAACAGACGTACTTTATAACTGTTACCTGATTCGTTGTAAGAATATAATTTCAAACTCATTTTTTAGTCCAACGATTTAAATACAAAATATAAATATCATATTTTAATCAACAACTTAAATAATGTTTAGTTCAAAAAATATCATGAATAAAGATATCTTATTTAATGAATTATCACTGAATCTGAAACGAATTATGATGAAAAATTTGTCTTTTTAATGCTCTCTATTTCTAAATAATCTTTGTGAAATTACTCTGAAAATTTTAGATTAAAAAAAGAGCCTTTCGGCTCTTTCTCAAAAAAAACGGAACGAAACCTTAAATGTTAAGGAATCAATCCTTCATCTCTCATCGCAATCTGTACAGACTGACGCTCTGCAACTTTATTGCGTATATGAATAATATTTTTATAAGGACTCAAGTCATGTTCAATAAGATTCGACCAATTGGTGAGTACAAATAAGTACGCATCTGCAGGTCCAAAATTATCATCTACCAAATAATCATTATTAGATTCACCAATGGTTTTATCAATGAATGTCAGTAAACGATCAACTTCGGCATACGCTTTTTGTTTTGCATCGTCCGTGAGCGTTGCACCGAAAAACACTGCATAAGCATCGTGTAATTCAGAATTTAGATAACCAAGCCACTCTAATACTTTTGCTCGACCTAATCCAGAAGGTGGGATTAAATCTTGAGCAGGATCATGCTGTGCCAAAAATGGTAAAATTGCGACATTTTCCGTTAAAATTAAGCCAGGATTAATTTCTAGCGCCGGCACATAGCCTTTAGGATTAATTGCGAAGTAATCCTCGCCTTTTTCAGTGGTATGAGTTTTAAGATCAACACGAACCAAATCAAAATCAACATTAATTTCATTTAAAATAATATGCGCTGCGAGTGAACATGCACCTGGCGAATAATACAACTTCATACTTTTTCCTTGTTATCTAACTACTATCATTTTTAAATTGCTTCACGCTTTTTTTCAATAAGAACTGTTTTTTAAATTGCAAGCAAGCGTAAACATCGATGATCTCCTTATGAATATTGTGCAGATTGAATTAATTTTCAAGCTTTTTTCAGCTTTTATTTGTGTGATGTTTTACCATAGCGCTGCTACATCTTTGTGAAAGGCAAATTGTGATTTATTTAAAGAAAGATCAGTGGTTTTCTAACATTCGAACTGACGTACTTGCAGGCTTAGTCGTAGGCTTAGCTTTGATTCCAGAGTCAATCGCATTTTCGGCGATAGCTGGCGTTGATCCTCAGGTAGGTCTGTATGCCTCATTCTGTATAGCTGTTACGATCGCCTTCTTTGGTGGTAGGACTGCTATGATTTCGGCTGCTACAGGTGCAATGGCGCTGCTGATGATCACTCTTGTTAAAGAACACGGATTACAATATTTATTGGCAGCAACGATTCTGACAGGTGTAATTCAAATTATCGCTGGATATCTCAAAGTCGCAAAACTCATGCGTTTTGTTTCCCAGTCGGTGGTCTATGGTTTCTTAAATGCTTTAGCGATTCTCATTTTTATCGCTCAATTTCCAGAAATTGCTCAAATGAATAGCTTAGGTTATATATTTTTAGCGATTGGTTTATTGGTCATTTACGCATTTCCTCATTTGCCCAAAATCGGAAAAATCATACCATCGCCATTAGTGTGTATTATTGTACTCAGTGTATTGGCACTCCTTCTTGGCGCTGACATGAGAACAGTCAGTGATTTAGGTGCATTTCCAGATACCTTGCCTGTATTTTTAATTCCTGAAATTCCATTCAGTCTCGACACTTTACTTATTATCTTACCGTACTCTCTCACGCTCGCCACAGTTGGTTTGCTTGAGACCATGATGACTACGACTGTGATTGATGAAATGACTGAGTCTGAAGGAGATCGTCATCAAGAATGTCGCGGTCAAGGGATCGCGAACATGGTAAGTGGCTTTATGGGGGGTATGGCTGGATGTGCAATGATCGGTCAATCCATCATCAATGTCAGCTCAGGTGCAAGAACAAGGTTATCCACATTAGTGGCTGGTGTTTTTTTGCTATGTCTCGTGGTCTTCTTTAAAGATTGGTTGGCTTATATTCCTATGGCGGCTTTAGTCGCCATTATGATCATGGTCGCGTTCACCACATTTAATTGGGATTCAGTAAAAAATTTCCGCAAACATCCCGTGCAAAGTAATGTTGTCATGCTTACTGTCGTGATGATAGTTCTTGCAACACATAACCTTGCTCTAGGCGTATTGATTGGTGTAATTCTGTCAGCCCTATTTCTCATTAATAAACTCGAGAGTGAAGTAAAAGTTCAATCTGAATTAGAAAATCACGTGCGATACTATACGGTGAAAGGTCAAATATTTTTCAGTAGTGCAGAAATTTTTTATGCATTTTTTGATTTCAAAGAAGATATCAAGCAAGTAGAAATAGATCTCAGCTATGCTCATATTTGGGACATCACGTCTGTCAATATGTTAGCGAATGTCGTGGCTAAATTTGAAGCTCAAGGGACTCAGGTACGTGTGATTGGTTTAAACCAAGCGAGCGTAACATTGATAGAACGTATCTCAAACACTTAAAAAAAGAGCCAAATGGCTCTTTTTTTACTGCTAAGTTTTAGGAATGGTTTCTGCGTCTCCAACCAATCAAGGCTAACAGGCTTAATCCTAAAATGGATAGCCAGTTCAACGAACCACCACCTGACTTAGTGTCACGCTGTGGCTGCTCAGCATTTGTTGAGCTGTTAAGCTCTAAGTCGACAATCACTGGATCATGATCAGATGATCTAAATGCATGATCAGCATAAAAGAGCGACTTCTGCTCTGTAGTCTTAAATTCTTCGTTATAATCTAGGTTCGTTGGCTCATCAGCGTTAATGTGCCATACAAATGCACGCTTAACCGCAGGAAAGAGCGAAGCATCAGCTAAAGCATGATCCAAATTACCAGCTCCACCAAATCCAGCTTTGTTACTGTCGACACCAAATACATAGGTATACGCCTGTTCGCCGAGCCCTACAACCTTGTTCGCCAGTACATTCGTATAATTAGCACGCTCTAAAGCCAAGATAGGATCTTCTTTTGCATAACTGTTTAAATCACCAATCAAGAGCGTATTCGGATGACCTGTAATTTGCGTTGGATTCTTTGCAATCCACTGCATGAGTTGTTGTACCGCTTTAACCCGTGTCGCATTCCAACACCCCTGACCATCACCTTGATCCGCATCAGCAGATTGATCATTTGAAGGACAACTACCTTTAGACTTCAAATGATTCGGAATAACCGTAAAGATTTTACCGCCACTTAATGGTTGAAAACTCTGAGCGAGGGTCACTCGATTTCTTTGTGACTGATCATCAAACACTGCAGCAGCATTAACAGGTTTTACACGCTTACTGTTGTAAATAATCGCAACAGCAATCGCATCATCACCTAATCGATTTGAATTTGGCGGAGTGATATATTTCCACTCCGATCCAAGTGCTCGTGTTAAATATGCAATGGCACTATTTTCACCATAACCATTATTCGCAATTTCCATTAAACCAAATACATCAGCATCGATTTCTTTCATTGCACTGACTATTTTGGCATGTTGCTTCTCAAACTCAGCTTTGCTGCTAGCACCTCGCTCAGTTGGAAAACCATTTAAGCCATTGTCATAGTTCAAAACATTGAAAGCCACGACACGGGTTTGGTTTGAATTTTTCTGAATCATCGGTGGCCGCGGGTTGTTCGCTTTAATTTGGATTTGAGTACGACCTTGTACAGGTTGAATACGCCAAGAATTAAATCGATATTCTAGAATACCCTCAACAGCATTTAACTGATCACCTGCACGTAGGGTATTTAAAGCACTAAACTGACTTGGCAGTGTAGGCGTTAAATTTTGTGCATTATATCCATCATCAAGTTCAATTTTGGACAAAAGATTTTTTTGCGCCAATGCCGTTGCTTCTCCTGATTTAGCTGGATAAATATTGGTCGGCATAAACAAACGTCCTAGACTTAATGACAGTTGTCCGTAGCGACCATAATTGTAATTTTCACTTACCGTTAATGTTTGAGGGATTTTAACCAACATACCTTGATAACGCTTTGGCGCATGCCCTGACGCGTTAGTTAAACTCTCAAATGGTAACTCGATTGATAATGGCGTTATCCTAGCGCTTGCCGCTTGATTACAAGTTAAAATATTTTCGGATAAATTATCAATCTGTAACTGATTTTGATATTCAGTTAATCGACCTTTAAGAACGACTTCTTCTCCGACTTTTCCTCCTTTTATAGGACTTGAAGCAGGAGCATATACAAAAATCGCGTTAGTTAGATCGGGTTTTGCTTTGGCATCAGGGGTTTGGATATAGAAACCTGAGAATCCATTCGCATAACGATAATCCGCAGTAATCACCCCCTTCACAGTATAGTTTTGATTCTTAGCTGCTTGTGAGAGTTCAGCGATAGGTGTATTCGCAGAGTTACAACTTAGAGTCGTCGGAGATGGCTCTATTGGTTCATTTGTACTAATCTCTAAATACTGGTTAAAAGCATTTCGATCCGACCATTTAGCCCACTCTTTTTGAATTTCAAAGGGTGCAGATGGATCTATCGAAACGACATCATGTGTTTTCTTTGTACGTTCAAAGCTTAAACCGGTTGCCCAGTTTTGCTGTATTCCAATCGCACCAAAACGGTCGACAGCCACATTGTTTTTATAGAGAACAATTGCATCATCGCCATTGAATGATAGGTTAGCAGTTTGCTGAACTACTTCACCCAATTCAGTTTTTAAATTTGAATGTCCAATTAAAAAGTGCTGCTGAGCTGTTAAAGTTCCTTGCAGCTTAACCGTCAAATTCGCGGTGGTTAGACCATTCGGAAATATTTTTAATTGATACGCGGATAAATCGACAACACCTCCATCTGGATTGTATAGTTCAATACCTTTCTTGTTGTTATTACCATCCACATACTGGCTGATCATGAGTTCAGCATACGGCGTTGAACTAAATCCGATCAAACATAAAGATAATGTGAGTTTATTGAACACCCATTTATTTAGCGTTATTTTATTCATTTTAAGTCTTATTCATTGTTCATATTATTTTCCAAGCCTAGTGTACAGGCATGACAAGTAGATGAACAATTCATGACATTTTGAAAAAGTTCATGAATAGATCGACAAATCATTGATAGCTACGTAGCGCTTTCAGGTAGAAAAAGGTTTGACTTAGGAGACTCAGGTCTTAAAATACCGCATTCGAATTTTTTCTCATTTGCCAAAGTTATGTCGAACGATCAATTAGACCCGCAAGTTGTAGAATTAGACAACTTGAACGAGCATCGCGAAATTGTCACATTTATGCGCCGTTCATCTCCGTTGAATACTTCTCAACGAACTGCGCTTGAACAATATGGTCACTTAATTTTGGAATATCCTGTTGGTGATTTACGTCAGCAATTTGAGCATCCTGAACGTCCATTGACGGTTGAAATAGGTTTCGGTATGGGGCGCTCTCTTGTACTTATGGCAAAAGCCAATCCTGAACGCAATTATGTCGGCATCGAAGTACATGTTCCCGGCATTGCACAATGTGTATATGAAGCGGGTATGGCTGGTTTGACAAACTTACGTTTACTTGATGCGGATGCAATTCAAGTTTTGCGTGAAATGCCAGATAACAGTATCAATGCAATTCAACTTTATTTCCCCGATCCTTGGCAGAAAAAACGTCACCATAAACGTCGCTTCGTCTCACACGATCGTATGCCTTTAGTTGAAGAAAAACTTGAAATGGGTGGAACATTCCATGCTGCGACCGATTGGGAACCCTATGCAGAATGGATGTTAGATGTATTAGATAACCGCCCTCGTTTAGAAAATATGGCGGGTAAAGGTAACAGTTATCCTCGTCCTGACTGGCGTCCTCAAACTAAGTTTGAACGTCGTGGAATTGAAGAAGGCCATAAAATTAACGACTTCTTATTTAAAAAGATTCAATAATAAAAAACAGGACTTAAGTCCTGTTTTTTTATTCTGATTGTCTTTTATAAATTTGATCACTCACCACACTATACACTTGGCTTAAATCCGTACGTCCAGCCTGCGCCAGCATCTCTTGATGCATATGGATAATGTTTTGATCACCACGCATCGCTGGACCAGTTTGCACCTGTTTTGGGGGATTTAAAGTCGCTTTTTTCGCAGTTTCCAAAATCAATGGGTACAATAAATTAAAATCGACTTTTTGTGCATCTACGAGCTGCTTAGCGACGTCATAGCAGTAGTTGGTAAAGTTACACGCGAAGACAGCTGCTAAATGCAAACTCAAGCGCTGTGTTGAGTCATATTGATAAACCTTTTGACTCAACTCTTTTGCCATTTGAGTCAAGGAGGCTAAATCTTGGTCGCGCATCGCTTCAACAAATATTGGCGTACTCAACCAATCAATTTGACTTTCAAAGCTAAAGGTTTGTAGTGGATAGAACACACCTGCACGCTCATGATATTGCGTGATTTTAGAGATATGGGTACTGCCAGACGTATGTACAATTAAAGCCTGAGGAAGCTGTTTTGCAACTTTTTCAGCAACTTCTTCAATTGCCTTATCACTCACCACCAATAATGCAATATCAACAGTGTCTTCGAGATCTTCAATTGCATTGCATGGTCTAGCTCTTACTAAAGCCGCCAACAAATTGGCTTTAGATTGCTCTCGACTAAACACTTGGACAATCTCATGATGCTGACTCAATACCTGAGCCAAATGATGAGCTACGCGCCCTGCTCCAATCACACTAATACGCATATCGCTTCCACATATATTCTGTATACCTAAGCATGCCGATAAAAAAAGGGCGAATCAATTCGCCCTTTTGCTATATTGTAATGAATTAATTAAACACATTGTTTAGGTATACAATTCTCTCATTGGTCTTTTGAATGAAACATTTAGAATATTGCATCTCAACATTCATTTGATTCATTTCATTGTCCCAATATTGATAATGTTGCTGATAAGTTTCGCGTTCTTTTTCTGGGATACTTTCAATTGACTTTTGAGAGACCACTTTACAGTCCACGTCACGACGTTCGAACCATTCAGTTTGATCGCTCTTTAGCTGCTCTTTTTGTTCGCCGCTCAAATTATCCCAAGTTAAATTAAGTCGCTCGACAGCTCTTGCTTGCTCTTTATCTAAATCAGATTTTCTCAATTGCATAGCTTTGAGTGCCAAGGCCTTTTGTTTTTGTTGAACAGCCTCATACTCTTCGTAAGCTTTTGATTCATTCTGATTTGCTTTACGAAATGCTTCAAATTGAACAGCATATCTCGTCATACTTGCAGCAATATCTAACAATGCATTATCAGGTTGCACACTCAGCATTAAACCTTCTTTATCCGTCTTGGTAATCTCATAATTCAAAGTGCCTGTGAGCTTATCTTGCCCATAACTGATATTGCCATGAACATCATTAATCCAATGTTGGAGCGTATAACTACCTTCGTCATGTTCACATTCATATTCGCAAGGTTTTTCAAGGTATGCATTTTCAGCACGACGTTGAAGCCCCTTCGGCAGGTGGATAACCAACTGGCTTGAACACGTCAATTTGTTTGTTGCATTTGAAGGATCACTCGTTGTTGTAATCGACTTGAGTTCAAATCTAAGCGATGAGTTGATTTGGGAAAGTAATTTTAAATCTGACTCATACTGATCTGTTGCTTTTAAACGACGATCTAAAATGTTGTTATATTCCTGTTGCGCAAAGCGTTCAATTTCTTTGACATTCGTAGGAGAAGTACAACTCCAATCAGCAATTTCTACATTCTGTGAGGTGTCTTTGCTTTTCTTATTCAGATCACAACCTGCAACGAAGATGGTAGAGATAATCAAAGCCAATTTAATCTTATACGTCATTTTTTATACCGCATATTTATAATTTTGACATATTTAATCAAATAAAAAACAACAACTCCATCACATTTTTATTTTTTTAAAATTTGATGCGTAAAAGCTAACGCTCAACAACCCTGATTAATCAATGCCTAACTTAGAGTGAAAATTTTTTGCTGTAATTCAGATGTTCGACTAATCGCCATATTTGTTTCGCAATTCAATCTAAAAACTTCAGGATTATCGGCACCTTCACTATTTAGTTTGCATTCTAAATTACGCTTTTTAGCCCACAGTTCTTGCTCGTATTGTATTTTTTGGCGTGCTTGAAGTGAAGATCTACTCCATACAGAATTTAGATCTTCATTGGCTTGATCTAATTTAAGTTGTGCTTCAGCAATAAGAACGGATTGATAATCGTCTGAGGTTTTATTTTGATTATTTAAAAGTGCTTGTTTCTTTTGACGATCTAACGCTAAAGCCGTCAAACGTGAAGGTTTTAAATGTGCATCTATTAGAACTTTTTGCATAAAGCTGGTGAAATGTAGTGCATTCACCAATTGTACAGTTACTTCATGCTCTGAAATTCGTACACTATAATTTAACTCAGTAGAAATCTGATTGTTCTCAAAGTTTAATTGAGAAAGTGCGGCTGATTCTAAAACATTTGACTCTCGATTTAATGCGCGTGATACATCAGCATCCGTCAGATAATTTGATGGTAGTTCAGCAGTGACTCTTGCTGTACACATCGTCTGATCAGAGGATCTCATTTTCTTTATTTTATCAATGTTTTCAATTTTAAATTGAACTGGTTTCAAACTACGCTGTAAGAGTTGACCATCTATAATAACTTGATCATTTTCTATAATACTTTTGAGTTGAGTCGCTGAGATATTCGCGATGTCTTTATGGATGACTTGTTCGAGTTTTAATTGCACTTCAGGTTGATCACAACGATTAAAAGCATACATGATTGAATACACTTGTTGGCATCCTGACAACACACCAACCATGCACAATGTGGTCAATGTTTTCATCTGAAGTTTCATGCTACTCCCCCAATCAAACTCAAGCTCTTGATACCAAACCTCATTGGTTTTGTTTTGATTCTTATTAAAGCTCTCAGTTAAATTTTATTAAAAAATAAAGATCTTCATAAAATATACTGAATCATGAATTATTCAATCATCCATAATAAAAAAGGCCGATATTAATCGACCTTTAAATGATTGAATTCACATTATTTTATGAAAGTACGAATTACCTTACCTTTGACTTTTTGATTAATCAATGGTGTATTTTTACCTTGAGAAATAATAGAAGATTTATCAAGTGTCCATTCCAAATCTGGATCAACCAGCACCCATCCAGCCTGTGCTTTCCATGTCTCAGTCATCTGTGCGACAGCAGCTGGCGCACTCGTTACTTTTTCAACCCACTCTAATGGACTAAATAGACCTTCTTCAATCAATTTGATTCCAAAAGGAACATATGAATCAAAAGCAGTAAAACCTGGCAAAGTCTCTGCAAAAGGTGCCATTTTTGCAGAACTACTGAGTGGTTCATGATGCGTACAAATCGCGTCAATTACTCCAGATTTCAGACCCTGACGAAGTAATTCTTTATCAGATTCTGCACGCAAAGGTGGACGTACATGTGCCAAGCAGTTGAATCCATCAATTAAAGACTCTGTAAGATGTAACTGATGCATTGCAACATCACACGTGACTGGCAATCCTTTTTCCTTCGCGATACGTATTAACTCAACTGAAGCACCACAAGACAGTAACCCGAAGTGTGCGCGGACTTTTGTTGCCTCTATCATTAATAGATATTTTGCGATCGCGACCGTTTCTGCCAAAGCAGGAATCATTGGTAAACCTTGGCGTGAAGCAATAAAGCCTTCATGCACACAGCCATCTTTCGCAATTTGAGGCTCTTCAGCATAGAATACGACAGTTAAATTCAAACCTGCAGCATATTCAAGCGTACGAAGCACCACATCGTCATTCGCAAAAGGTGCATTTGCATTTGATACAGCAGTACAACCACCCTTTTTTAAACCCGCCATGTTGGCAGGTTGATTTCCTTGAAGCCCTTGTGTTTGTGCACCTATCACCTCAAGGTAAATCCCGCCATCTAACATTGCCTTTTCAACAAGACCATGAATTAAAGCGCCATTGTCCTGAACGATAGGTTTTGAATCTGGTGGGGTAAATACATGTAAAATGCCATTTTCACGTGCTGCTTTACCTTCAGATTTCAACGTTCCATGTTGTTGTTGACCTGGCTCTCGTAAACGTGCACACAAATCAACCATCGTTGGCATCAGCCATTTGCCTTGCCCATCGATGCTTTCATGAACCTCAGAAGTCGCTTCGATGCGTTTTCCATCTTGAATAAAAATAGTTTCTATTTGATCAGTTTGAGCAATTGGATCTAGGACGCGTACATTTTCGACTTTAACAATAGACATGACTGATTCCTTATACCGCAACTGCTTCAATTAAACCTTGTTCTTGTAACTGACCCTGCATCGCCAGCGCGAGAACTGCCATACGCACCGCAATACCATTAGTCACCTGATTCAAAATCACGGATTGAGGACCATCTGCAATACTTGAATCAATCTCAACACCACGATTCATCGGCCCTGGATGCATCACGATACAATCAGGTTTCGCCAAAGCCAAACGCTCTTTGTTCAGACCATACATTTTGTAAAATTCGGCTTGTGACGATAATGCAGGTGAATCGATACGTTCATTTTGAATACGTAAAGTAATGATGACATCACAATCCTTAATCCCAGCTTCCATATTGTTAAATAGGCGAACACCTTCACCATATTCATCAAAGCCATAAGGAAGTAAAGTATTCGGCGCAATCACACGAATATCTTTACAACCTAATGTTTGCAACGCAGCCACATCAGAACGTGCAACACGTGAATGTTTAATATCCCCAATGATCGCAATGGAAATATCTTCAAATTTTTTATTGGTTTCACGGCGAATCGTAAGCATATCTAACATTGCTTGAGTTGGATGCGCATGACGTCCATCACCCGCGTTGATAATCGCAACAGTTGGACAAACATCCTTCGCAATAAAATGTGCAGCACCCGATGAAGAATGTCGAACCACAAAGATATCGGCCGCCATTGCCTCTAAATTCCACAGTGTATCTCTCAATGTTTCGCCTTTAGAAGTACTTGAGCGAGCAATATCAATATTGAGTACGTTGGCAGAAAGACGTTTTGCCGCTGCTTCAAATGTCGTTCGTGTACGTGTCGAATTTTCGAAAAACAGATTCATTACCGTTTTGCCTTCAAGCAAATTATTGGTAATGAGCTGATTTTGGTCATTAAAAAAGGACTGTGCAGTGTCCAATATTTTTGTAAGAGTTTCTTTTGAAAGGCCTTCGATGGTGAGGAAGTGTTTGAGATTCCCATCTTGGTTGAGTTGAATCTGGCTCGGTGTATGCAATGCAGCGAAGTGCATGAGAGATTCCTTATACGTTAAGTCAACGTATTATACAGATTCTAAAATGATTTGGCAGTGACCCACACTGCAGCTGATCAATATCTAACTTCATCACGACTTATGATGTTTCATAAAATTTTTCAAAAACTTAATTTAACCAAAAGCATTCCATTGAAATCTTCTAATTCTCTCAAAATTAGGCTCATAACTCCTACATAAAAGCTTGTTTATCTTTATTTTCATACATATGTTCAATCCAATTTCCCTGAAATAGTGAGTTAGATTATAAAAATAGAAATTTTCAATAAATGATCCACTCATAGTTTTATGGATATGTTAAAAAATAAGTGAGACACATCTGTATAGCAATCACAATTAAAAGACTTCCCATCACCCTATTGAAAATTCTTGCCCGATTTCCCACATTAAGAAAGTGAGCCAATTTTTCCCCTGCATATCCCCAAAGCCATAAAGAGACATAGCAGACCATAAAATAAATCAAAACAAAAAGCGCTAAATAAACACTATTCTCTGAAGCTGAAAATAGGGCTGCACCTGAAACGGCGGCAATCCAAGCTTTTGGATTCAGCCACTGCATTAACGCACCTTGCGTAAAATTTGGAATCTTCTCTAGATCTTTGTGATCTGTTCGAATTTTTTCGCCTTTAGCGCTTAAAATATTCCAGCCAATCCAAACCAATAGAGCCGTTCCTAACAGCGCAATAGCGTCCAAAAGAACCGGATACAATAAAATAATCTGATATAAACCAAAGCAAACTGCTGCAAGTAAAGCAGTAAATCCAATGGTAGCACCTGAAATAAAAGCAAAAGTTTTTCGAACACCAAAGTTCATACTGCTACTGAGAATAGTTAAATTAACAGGTCCAGGAGAGATAGACATCGATAATAAAAAGGTAAACATAGAGAAAATTAAAGCCAGCATATTTTTTTATCTTTTAGTGTTTTTTAGTTTTATGGGGCTATATCAACCAGTTTCAATCAATCTTTTAAATTTAAATTATTTTTAAAATGGTTGGATCAACGCATTAAAGCAGTTTTAAAATCAAAAATAAGTTAAAATATACGATTGCTTTATTAGTCTTTGGGAATGTTCATGAATTCTAAACCTCGTCTTTCTACATATTGGGTTACCTGTGCAGATGGGCTTGAAACCTTACTTCAAGAAGAAATTGAAGGTTTAGGAGTACAAAACGTTGAACGTTTCCCTGGGCGATTGGTTTTCAAAGGTCAATTGGCTGATGCCTACCGCATTTGTATGTGGTCTCGTCTTGCATCACGTGTTTTGACGCCTATCCATACGTTTGAAGTTGAATTTACTCACGATGCACGCGATGTAGCTGAAGAACTCTACGAAGGTGCAAATAGTTTTGACTGGTCGCTTATTTTTGCACCTCAAAGTACATTTGCTGTGCGTTTACATGTCGAACGTGAGATCAAAGTCAACAGCCAATTCGCCACCTTACGTGTGAAAGACGGTATCGTAGATTCCTTCATGGAGGCTGTCGGTAAGCGTCCAAGCATCGATATCAAACAACCAGAAATAACCATTTACGCTTTGGCTGGTAAAAAAGAACATACTTTCTGTTTAGATTTGTCTGGCGATTCATTGCATAAACGTGGCTATCGCCACTATATGACTGATGCACCTATCAAAGAAAACTTGGCTGCAGCCATTCTTCAACACGCACAATTAATTGAAAAGAATCCAGATATTGTTCTTGATCCAATGTGTGGTTCAGGAACATTTATTATTGAAGCTTTAATGATGTTAACTGACCGCGCGCCTGGTTTGGTTCGTCGTTTCGGCTTTAATGGCTGGAATGGTCATGATCATGATCTTTGGATGCAAATTAAAGGTGAAGCTGCGGAACGTCACAAAGTTGCCTTAGAAAAACCGCTTCCAAAATTCTATGCCTTTGACGCAGATTGGGAAGCAGTAAAAGCAACCAAAAATAATATCCGCGCAGCAGGATTTGAGGCGTTGCTTGATCAAATTCAAATTGAAGAGCGTACCCTTTCTGATTGGCCAGATTTTAAAGCAGAAGGTAAATCTGTGGTCGTTGTCACTAACCCACCTTATGGTGAGCGTCTTGGTGATAAAGGCTCTAGCCGTTCATTCTATCTTGGTCTATCTGGCTTACTTCAAAAGAACTTTGCCAACCAAACTGCCGCAGTTATTGCAGCTCAAATTGAACAAGCAGACGTGTTGGCATTTAGCGAAACTCAAACGCTTCGCTTAATGAATGGTAAGCTACCTATTTATATTCGCTCAGGTAAGATTAAGCCACCTGTTGTGACACAACCTTTCTTAGCCAATTGGCTACCACTTCAATTCGATAAAATTGAAGGTGCTGAAGATTTTACAAATCGTTTGCAAAAGAATATGCAGAATTTGAAAAAATGGGCTGTAAAAGAAAATATCTATTGTTTGCGAATTTATGATGCTGATCTACCAGACTTCAATGTCGCTGTAGATCTATATGGTGACCGATTGCATGTTCAAGAATATGCCCCACTAAAATCAATCGATCCTGAAAAAGCGAAAAAACGTTTTAATCTTGCTTTACAAGCAATCCGTGCTGTCACAGGTTTAGGTCGCGATGCCATTTTTATCAAGACTCGTGCTCGTCAGGAAGGTAAAAACCAATACACTAAACAAAGTACTGCCTCTAAACGCTTTATCGTTCAAGAAGGCAAAGCGAAAATCTTGGTTAACCTCACAGATTATTTAGATACTGGTCTTTTCCTCGATCATCGCCAAATTCGCTTACGCATCGCTGCTGAAGCGAAAGGTAAACATTTCCTTAATCTATATAGTTATACCTCAACTGCAAGTTTACATGCTGCGTTAGGTGGTGCTGCGAGCACGACCAGTGTCGACCTTTCAAATACTTATTTGAACTGGTCTAAAGAAAACTTTGTCTTAAATGGTTTAACGGTTGATCATGCTGACCAACAACACCAGTTCTTTGCCAGTGATTGTTTTGAATGGTTAAAAGAAGGTCATGAACAATATGACTTAATCTTTATCGATCCGCCAACGTTCTCGAACTCTAAAAAATTCCATGGTACGTTTGACGTTCAACGTGATCACTTATCCCTGATTAAGCGTGCAATGAATCGTTTAACCACTGGTGGTACACTGTATTTCTCAAATAACTATCGTGGTTTTGAATTAGACGACGAAATCAAAGCGTTTTATGACATTGAAGAACTCACCCATGAAACAATTGGTCTAGACTTTAAACGTAATACTAAAATTCACCGTTCATGGAAAATTAGACATCTTCAAGCCTAATGATTAGAGAGCTTGACCAATAAAAAGGGCAATTCGTTTGCCCTTTTTATTTTCTTAAATTTTTTGAAGGTGGATATTCCTTAGTCACAATAATGATAGGATCAGTTGAAACATAGACAGTGCGTGGTAGCGTATCATAAGGATAATGCGTCAGTGGTTTAATGGTTTTGCTAATCTGCTCTGGATCTGCTTTTTTGGTCAACTCAAAATCAGAAACCGCATTTGAAACCAATTGCTTCTGATTAAATTCTTCTGCTTGAATCTGAGCCAAATGTTGTTGATTCTGTATTTGTTCTTCAGTGCTTTGTGCTACTTCATTTTTTAATTCTTGCACTAAATTTTCATTCAAATTTTGATCAATCACTTGCTGTTCGATAAGTTCAGATTCATCTAATTTCTGTGCAGTTGCCCATTGAAAACTACACATCAGCATGCCAGAAATTAAAATTGACCGTCGAAAAGTAACACTTATAAATTCCATTTTTTATCTCGAAAATTATTATTGTAGTTTTATTTATATATTTATTAATTACAGCTAATCAAGTGCGTTCACCCGCATTCCGATGAACGCACCACATTCTTAAATACGACTCACTTCAAAGTAAGAGTATTTAGAACGATCAATCACGTCATAGGGTTTACTTTCATAACTATGAAGCGTGTGAACTGCTTTCATTTTATGTGATGAACACTGTTCTAGAACTTGCTTACGTGGATCATTCTCAACCACTGTCACACAAAATGATGTTTTACCCTGAGCTTTCACCAATGTGTTTACATTGGTCAGCATAAACTTTAATACTTCAACCGCATTTGGATGACAGAGGAAACTATGCGTCATGAGATAATCAAAGGATTGCCCCTCTTCTGGAAGCGTTAACTGTCCAGTAATACGAGCATAAGTGTTATAAACAGGCTTCAACAGTTTTAACGTTTTAGAATAACTCGCCACTTTAGTTTGTTTAAAATCTTTTTGATCCCACAAACCAAATAAACCTACGATTTTTTGATCTGAATTGAGCACTAAATGAAAGTCTTCTAACCTCAACCCATACCAAAAAGGATGATTAGCTTCCAGTAACTGTTTAAAGTCATAATCAGGTAAAAAATTATAATGAGAAGCCATTTCTTGTATAAAACCATTGACCGCATCAATCTTATCTATGGTCAGTGTTTCAAGGCGAAGTCCAGCAGACTGCTTAAACTTAGGTACCTTAGAAATGGTAAAAGTAGTCATCGAATCAAAGATATAAGGTAAAGCGTATCCTTCTCTTTCACGATGCATCATATTTCGAGCTACTTTATTATCTTCTAAAATCACGCTTTGAAAGATAATTTCACGTGGTAAGCAGTCAAAAATGTATTCCATAAAGACATTAAAGGCTTTTTTACCCCGGGCAGTGAGCTTGATCCGTAGATCTGAAACATAGCGTAATTGTTCAGCGGCACCATTAATCCAATACAATTTCCAACCGATGTTCATCATGGCAATAATCTGATCAGGTTGATCTTGATGTACGACAACCAAAATTTCGGGCTTATTATATTGTGCATGTGTGGCCCGAAAATAACTCGGTTTTCGCTCAAATGAAATCACCATACCGTTACTCGGCATACTTTCAGAAATCAGCTCAATCAATTGAGGATCATCTTGCTCCGCAGCATAACGTAGATAAAATTCAGGCGATATTTTTGATCGATATAGTAAATTTTGCTCTGTCATTTTTAAATTCTTAAATAAATTTCATTTTCTTCAAAGGTTCTGGCTTGATATTCCCCTCAATCATGCCATTGCGCATTGCGATAGTCTTATATTCATGCCATGCATCTTCCACATGCATCACGCGCGCTTCATCTAATTGCCCTAAATTACGCGCCAGCTCATAGTGAAAATTTTGTTTTAGCAATTGATCTAACTGTTGATCAGACGGCTGCCCACTCACACTACCCTCAGAAAGCAAAACATAATAAGGTTTCGATTCGGTCTGTTCTATTCCAAGTAAACTAATGGGTAAAAAACCGTTTTGTTTAAATGTATCGATCACACTCAAAGCAACCGTTTGATCAATCTTCTCACCGACCAAATCAACTGTCATCTTTCGACCAAGGAATTTAAAGCAAGGGATACCCTGATAAAAAGTATCAACCAATAACTCATCATCAATAATATAGCGTTTCAAACCTGACCCCGTCGTAATAATAGGACTCACGATTTGACCTGGTTTAAGCAGCCAAGCAGGATAAATTTGCTGAGTATCTAAATCCTGAAACTCATAAAAATGAGCTTGATACATCAGTGGATAATGATCTTCTAAAGGTATAGTTACCACACCTTCAGTGGCCCAAAGCCCTTTACCCTCAAAACTTACACCCTTAATTTTGGTTTTTAGAATTTGTGCCCAGTGCTGTGCACTTGCTGTATCCCAAGATGAAATTAAAAATAGCTTTGGCCATAATTTTTTCCAACAAGTCGGGTCTTCCAAATCTAATTGTTTTAAAATCTGGCTACGTTGCACAGATTTTTTGATTTTTAAGAAATCTAATCTCTGACGACTCCACTGACCAGTCGATAAAACTTCAACGATTTCACTCTTATTTTCTTGGATAATTTCGATCAGTTGCAGTGCAAAAGTTGGACTCCAAACCGAAATCATGCCGAGATTTGCATCTCTGACTAAATACACAGCTGTAGCGAACATCGCATCTTCAGCAGTTTCTGCCAAAGCAATGTCAGCAGGCACGGCCTGCGTAATTTGAGTTAAAATTCGTTTTGAAAAAGAAAGTAAGGCACTATCATCATTTAAATTATGAGTGGTCGTCAGTTGACGCTGGCTTTCAGGCAACCAAGATACAGACCAATAGTGTGTTGTACGTTTTAATTCAGGATAACGACGATATAAACTCGTGAGCCATAAACCAATCGCCTGATCTATTTCACCTAAAAATTGTTGGGTATATGGAATAAATTTGAGTGCTTCACTTGAACCACTTGTAGGCTGGAATCGGATAATTTTACTTTTATTAAGTAAATTTACGCATTGATTACGTGATGCTTCAACTTTCTGCTTCCAATCAGCATAACGTGTTACTGGAAAATGTTGAGCAAACGACTCATATTCCATCTTTGGATCATCACATATAACTTTTAATTTATCACGCTGAACTTTTTCCAATTGATCAGCGTATTGATAAAAGTCTTTAAATGATTTTTTACAGGCCAAATTTAAAACTTGATGAGCTGCAAATATCACAGACATTAGGCCACCTTAGAATCTTGATCTTGATCTTTGGTTTGAGCCGATTTAGATAATTTATCTTTATTCAGATTCGACTTATTTTTTTTGAGCGATGATTTTTTCACAAACCTTACCGCTGTTTGCAAAATATCAACCCAACGCAGCTCACCAATACACGGTAATTCAGTACCTTGAACCCAAGATGGATTGCATTCCTCAAAAAACTCAATTTTACGATTTTTCTGGCGCATTTCTTCTGTTATTGGGGCCACATCAGGTTTCAGACACTGATAGTTTTCTCCAAAATCAATCAGCTTTGATTCATCATCATAGTATTCTGCAAAATACTCACGACAATACGCTTCAACATAATCTTTTAAATATTCATCTTTATTTTCAGGATTTGGATAATAGTGATAATAATTATTTGCAAGAAGTAAGTAGGTCTTAAAGCCCTTTGAGATCAGCATCCAATAGATCGGTACACCCGTATGACGTAATTTGAAGGTCATTACATAACGGAACATCGCACGTTGTAATGCTCGACTACCCCAATACGCCTCCTCAATAATGGTATCACCACTAAAAAAAAGCATGGGCAGTTTTACCGTTCACGGTAAAATTTCGCTCCATTACAGTTGAGAAACCCACTAAAAAATCTTTTTTGGGTTCTCGAATGATAAACACACCAGTCTTTTCCAGAAGGTCTCTTTCAAAAATTTCAAAGACTGTATTTGAATAATAGTTACTGTAAATATTGAACATCTTTTCAATATCACGGGGTTTTAAATCTTTTACCTTAACAAACTCACTATAAGGTTCTTTTTTTAATTTTCGGAGTCGTTTTAATTCTAGCATATTGATCCCATTAAGCTAAACAATGAATTCCTTTTGTGAATCAATAAACAAATTAAACATTTATTCACAAAAATATTGAGTGCAATCTTATACTTAATAGATTTGAGTAGCAATTTTATTAAAAAATAAATTTATTATTTTTAAATCACTTAAATGAAAAAAAACCTAGAACGAATTCAGGTTTTCTAAGTTTGTTTATTAAATTCTAATTTAATTTAAGTTTACTAAAACTCAAATTTCCATCAGTGCTTTGTATAACAATTGTATCTCCTGGCAAAAATTCTCCCGCCAAGATTTTTTGAGCCAATGTATTTTCAACCTTTTGTTGAATAGCACGTTTAAGTGGTCGAGCCCCATAGATTGGGTCATATCCTGCCTCAATTAATTCATCGAAAGCAGTGTCATCTACAGTCAAACTTAAATCACGATCAGCCAAACGAGCACGTAAGCGATCTAACTGAATATCCGCGATACCTCGAATCTGCGATTTTTTCAGTGCATGGAAGATTACAAGCTCATCAATTCGGTTAATAAACTCTGGTCTAAAATGCTCAGAAACAGCAGCCATCACAACACTGCGTACATCTTGTTCCGTCGCCATGTCACCTAATTCGCGCACTTCATTTGAACCTAAGTTTGAAGTCATGACGATCACGGTATTTTTAAAATCCACCACACGCCCTTGCGAATCAGTCAAGCGACCATCGTCAAGTACCTGAAGCAGAATGTTAAATACATCTGGATGAGCCTTCTCTACTTCATCAAATAACACCACGCTATAAGGCTTACGGCGTACTGCTTCAGTTAGCACACCACCCTCTTCATAACCAACATAACCAGGAGGTGCTCCCACCAAACGACTAACAGAATGTTTCTCCATAAATTCAGACATATCGATACGGATCATGGCATCGTCACTGTCAAATAAGAAGTTTGCTAAAGCTTTAGTTAACTCAGTTTTCCCAACACCTGTTGGACCTAAAAATAAGAATGAACCACTTGGGCGATTCGGATCTGAAAGTCCAGCACGTGAGCGTCGTACAGCATTAGAAACTGCAACTACCGCTTCATCTTGGCCTACGACGCGGTTATGTAAAAATGTTTCCATACTGAGTAATTTTTCACGCTCACCCTGTAGCATTTTTGCTACAGGAATTCCTGTTGCTGCACTTACAACTTCGGCAATTTCATTGTCCGTCACTTTATTACGCAATAATTTAGGTTCAACTTTCTCTTCAGATGCTTCTTCACTGAGTCGTTTCTCCAAATCAGGAATAACACCGTATTGAAGACGAGCCATTTCAGCTAGATCATTTTCACGTTGTGCCTTTTGCATCGCAATACGTGCTTGATCAAGCTCAGCCTGAATTTGTTGATCGCCTTGGACCAAACGCTTTTCAGAAACCCACACTTCTTCAAGATCGCTGTATTCCTTCTCCACTTCAGCAATTTGTTTTTCTAAGTGTGAAACTTCAGCTTTACTTCCCGCATCTTCGTCTTTTTTTACAGCCTCAAGCTGTAATTTGAGTTGAATAAGACGACGCTCTAATTTATCTAGAGACTCAGGTTTTGAATCAAGCTCCATCTTAATTCGAGATGCCGCCTCGTCAATTAGATCAATCGCTTTATCTGGTAGTTGACGATCTGTAATGTAACGATGTGACATTTTAGCTGCAGCAATGATGGCAGAATCTAAGATTTTGACACCATGATGTACTTCATAGCGCTCTTTTAATCCACGTAAAATCGCAATCGTGTCTTCAACGCTAGGCTCGTCAACCAATACTTTCTGGAAACGACGTTCAAGTGCTGCATCTTTTTCAATGAATTGTCGATATTCATCTAAAGTTGTAGCACCTACACAACGTAATTCTCCGCGTGCTAAAGCAGGTTTCAACATGTTACCTGCATCCATTGCACCGTCGCCTTTACCTGCACCGACTAGAGTGTGCAACTCATCGATAAACAGAATAATTTCACCATCATGTTTAGCAAGATCTTTTAATACTGCTTTTAAGCGCTCTTCAAATTCACCACGATATTTTGCACCAGCTAAAAGCGATCCAAGATCAAGTGATAAGACACGTTTATTTTTTAAACTTTCAGGCACTTCTCCATTAACGATACGCTGTGCTAAACCCTCAACAATGGCAGTTTTACCGACACCCGGCTCACCAATCAAAACAGGATTATTTTTTGTACGGCGTGATAAAACTTGAACTGTTCGACGAATTTCATCATCTCGCCCAATCACTGGATCAAGCTTGCCAGAAAGTGCTCGCTCAGTGAGATCGATGGTGTATTTGTTTAATGAATCACGTTGATCTTCATGATTGTTACTCATGACTTTTTCATCACCTCGAACTTTAGTTATCGCCGCTTTTAAACCTGCGGATTGAACTCCAACCGCATTCAAAATAGTTTTGGTTGCACCCGTTTCCGCTAAACCAAGTAACACCCAATCTGTTGAAAGAAACTCATCACCCGATTTTTGTGCATAACTATCTGCCAAGTTAAGCGCTTTAACCACATCTGGACTGAGATTGATATCCCCAGTTGGATGGGCAAGTGTTGGTGCATCAGCAAGCGCCTGTTGCAACTTTGTGCTCAATTCTCGTAAATTCGCCCCTGCCTGCTGCAACAAACTCATATTTGATGGCTCTTCAAGCAGTGTCGATAGTATATGGATGCCTTCAATCGCTGTATGATCCTTGCCCATTGCTAAAGATTGCGCATCAGATAAGGCTTGCTGTAAGCGATTTGTAAATTTTTCAAAACGCATTATTATTTTCCTCACAACAAATTTGGTACTTGCTTAGTTAATGGGTGAGAAGCGTCATATTTCAAGTCGGTTTTTTAATTATTTTCTTAAATTTCAATTATTTAAAAAATAAAGATAGATTATAATTATAATATTTGTGCTGCTCATACATTTTTCAATACCACTTCACAATTTTTTCATGGTGATTATGATATTTATCTACTATTCACTACATATGACAAAGAAAATATATTCTCAGTAAACGGTCATTATTGTTCTCAAATCATCACATAGGAGTACGCCGAACTTATATCGACCTAATCGGTACATGTTGTGCAAAATCATTCAATATGAATTTATAAGATAAACAATCAATTTTATATTTATTTAAAGAATATAGATAAAACTTATAATAATCACCGTTTTCCATAAACGGATGATTTAATCATTCAGGCATACTTACATGAATCATTTTATAAATCTCTCAGAAAATAAAGTCCATCAAGATAAAATTAAATTTATTTTATCTGAAGCAAAAAAAAATGTAGAAGATCATACACTCCTCTTTGCAGGCTCTTTAAAACCCCAAGATGCGTGGCTTTTGTTCCAATCCCAACAAGCGATCATTATTGATGTCAGAACACATGAAGAGCGAAAATTCGTAGGTTATGTCGAACATTCTGAACATATTCCTTGGCTCACAGGCATCTCACTTGAACGTAACCCTGAGTTTTTAGAGAAGTTACAATCTTTTGTTAATGCATATGACATCATTTTGCTCATGTGCCGTAGTGGAAAGCGCTCTGCAGCAGCAGCGAGTGTGGCGTATAACGCTGGTTTCACAAACGTATATAATATCGATCAAGGTTTTGAAGGTGATTTAGATCCCAACTCCCATCGTGGTACTTACAATGGCTGGCGATTTCATAATCTGCCATGGGTACAAGAGTAAAATTGATTCGCTCAACTTACATAAAAAAAGCAACCTTAAGGTTGCTTTTTTTAACTCGATAAAATCAAGCTTCGGCTTCAATGATTTCAAAATCATGTGTAATTTCAACACCGCCATCTGAAAGCATTTTACTTGCTGAGCAATATTTTTCTGCAGATAGCTCAACCGCTTTAGCGACTTGCTTTTCTTTAATTGCTTTTCCTGTAACCACAAAATGCAAATGTATCTTCGTGAAAACCGCAGGAATTGTGTCTGCCCTCTCAGCTTTCAACTGACATTGAACACCAGTCACATCTTGTCTAGATTTTTTTAATATGGTCACAATATCAAACGAAGCACACCCACCAAGCCCCATTAAAATGAGTTCCATCGGACGTGGACCACGGTTTTCACCACCGTAAGCTTCAGCACCATCCATGATAATTTGGTGACCGCTTTCAGATTTTGCTTCAAAAGCAACATTCTCTAACCAATGTACGCTAGTATGCATTGCAACTACCTAAAAAAAACTATAAATTTACTTAGGACTGTACACTAGCATATATTGAGCTGATAAGGAATTTCACCTCTTATGCTTCACGTGGCAAGTTTATTTAGGTCTAAAGATCTAGTTACTATCCAAATCGGAATTTAAAAAGCATGACTTCTAATTTTTCACAACTTAGTACAGATGCTTTGTCGCCAGGTCAATTACCTGAATCTGTCAAAGCTTTGCTCAAGCGTGCGCACATCAATAGATTTCCAAAACGAACTTCAATTATTGATGCGGGCTCAGAGTCGAAATCTCTGTATCTAATTTTAAAAGGGTCGGTTTCAATTATTTTACGTGAAGATGATGAACGTGAAATTGTTGTAGCCTATTTAAACCCAGGGGACTTTTTTGGAGAGATGGGATTATTTGAAAGTAATCCTCAGCGTACTGCAGAAGTACGTACACGTGATGTATGTGAGATTGCTGAAATTTCATATGCTAACTTCCATGAAGTAAGTAAGCAGTATCCAGATCTTAGCTATGCGGTGTTCGCACAGCTCGTTCGTCGCTTAAAAAATACAACTCGAAAAGTAACTGACCTAGCATTTATTGATGTATCGGGTCGTATTGCACGTTGTTTAATCGACTTGTCAGCTCAACCTGAAGCAATGATTCTTCCAAATGGACGCCAAATTCGTATTACTCGTCAAGAAATTGGTCGTATTGTAGGTTGTTCACGTGAAATGGTTGGTCGTGTTCTTAAAACACTTGAAGAGCAAGGCATGATTGAAACTGATGGTAAAGCTATCTTAATTTTTGATTCATCATTAGAAGCAGTAAATTCTGTTGAAGAAGACTTTGACAACAATGATGATGAATAAATTTTCATCTGATCTACATTCAAAAAAGCAAATCTGACGATTTGCTTTTTTATTGCCTTTTTTCTGAAAACTTTCGAATTTATTTTACATACGTTTTGAAGCTTAGATTCGGTATGATTTCAATATATCAGCTTAAAAAATACAGCAAGGATGTTTAGCATGAAATTTAATCGACTTGGGCAAACAGATATACACGTTCCCGAAATTTGTTTAGGAACAATGACCTTTGGTGAGCAAAATAGCCAGTCCGAGGCTTTCCAACAACTGGAATATGCACTCGAGCGGGGGTTAAATTTTTGGGATACTGCAGAGATGTACCCAGTACCACCTAAAGTCGAAACTCAAGGAGCGACGGAAGAAATTATCGGCAATTGGATTCAGCAGCGCGGCCAACGTGATCAACTTTTTCTTGCTTCAAAAATTGCAGGTCCAGGCCAAGGTGGTAGCAATATTAGAGGCGGCACAACTCGCTATACTGCCAGCGACATCAGCTCAGCCTTAGACTCAAATCTTAGACGCTTAAAAACTGACTATATTGATCTTTATCAGCTGCATTGGCCTCAACGCCCAACCAATATGTTTGGTCAATTGGGTTATACCAATCACCATGCTCACAGTACACTAGATATCACACCACTCGAGGAAACCTTATCTGCCCTTCAAGCGGAAATTAATAAAGGCAGAATTCGTTATATCGGACTCTCCAATGAGACACCATGGGGAACCATGAAATTTTTACATTTAGCAGAAAAGTTAGGGCTGTCTAAATTTGTTTCTGTACAAAACCCCTATAACTTATTAAATCGTACCTATGAAATCGGCATGTCGGAGATTGCTAAATTTGAAGGCATCGGTTTACTGGCCTATTCACCACTCGCTTTTGGCTATTTAACAGGAAAATTTAGACATGGTGCGAGACCTGCAAATGCCAGAGTCACCTTATACTCTAGATTTTCGCGTTATAGTAATCCTGAAAGTGAATGGGCAACTGAACAATACGCACTCTTAGCAGAAAAACATGGACTGACATTAACGCAATTAGCGTTAGCTTTCATTAAGCAGCAGTTCTTCGTGACCAGCACAATCATTGGTGCAACCGATTTAAATCAACTCAAAGAAAATATTGATGCTTTTAATGTGTCATTGTCAGAAGAAATACTTCAGGAAATTGAGATCATCCATAAACAACAGCCAAATCCAGCACCTTAAGTGTCTAATAAATTCGATTTCAATACATTTGAATCAAAGCCATACTGTGATAACAATTTACTGAGTGGTGAATATAAAAAAAAGGATGCTAACGCATCCTTTTTTAGCTTTATTCTTTTAACGGCGACTTTGGTTATAAATCGCTTGAGCTGCAGGTAAGTTTTTACGCATCGCCTCAATTCGTTGAGCATTTGAAGGGTGTGTTGATAAGAAAGATGCATTGCCACCATTACTTGCTTTAGCCATTTTCTCCCATAATGTAATCGCTGCTTGTGGGTTATAACCAGCTCGAGCCATTAACATTAATCCACCCTGATCAGCACGGCTCTCCAAGTTACGTGAATAAGGCAACCCTACACCCAGTTGAGAACCAATTTGTGCAACTGCTGCGCCACCTTGACCTACCCCAGCTGCACTTAAACCAACACCTAAAGCCAAGTCAGTTAAAGCTTGAGCACCCAATTTGCTTTTTGCATGCTCTTCCAAAGCATGGATCATTTCATGTCCCATGATGGCCGCAATTTCAGCATCTGTTAAATTTAAACGTTCCACAATACCTGTATAAAAAACAACTTTACCACCCGGCATGACAGAAGCATTTAATTCACTTGATTTAATTACAGATACCTGCCATTGGAATGGCTGACCCGTTTGATTCATTTGATCAGCATATGGACGCAAACGATTGTAGACATTGGTAATACGCTTATAGGTATTTGAGCTTGTATCCAATAAGCCCTTGCTGCGAGCTGTATCAATGGCTTGCGAGTAACTTTGTGCAGCAGCTGCATTTAATGTCGCTGAGTCCGCACCCGCCATATCCGCAAATGTTGTACACCCTGAAATCGAGATCACCGCAGATGCTGTAAGACCGAGCAATAATTTGTTCTTCATTATAATGTTCCAATCTACTTGAAAGTACTTGTTCATAATTATAGACAAACTCAACTAAGCTTAATATCTCATTTTTCTTCACTTTTTTATTTGTTATGTAATTTAGTAAACAAATTGATAGCTGATCCAAAAGACCAAACAAAAAATATTAAGCACGAGATAGGTTTGACTCCACGGTTTTAAATGAGTTTCAAGCTTCTCATCTTTACGTTTAAAAAATAAATAGGTGTTCTGAATTAAAATAATAGGGACCAATATGCAAGCGATCATAATCGACAGCCCAATAAAGACTTGGTAAACCACATCTTCGGCTACTGTTTGAGATCGAATTATCATCATCGCAATCGTGGGTGCCCCCCCCATTGCAAATAACAACGAATAAAACATTGTTCCAGAAATATTTTTATGCATCCTGCACACTCTATTATTTTATACATTCGATTTTAACAATCTCTAAGATTCAGCACAGCCTAATTTTTATACAACTTTGGTCGTTGTTTAGATCAAAAAAAGCCCTGTGATATCACAGGGCTTTTTTAAAACTTTTAATTAAGCTTCAAACGGGTGACGAAGAATAATAGTTTCATCACGGTCTGGACCAGTTGATACGATGTCGATTGGACATTCGATTAACTGTTCAAGTCGCTTAATATAGTTGATTGCTGCTTCTGGCAATTGGTCTAAAGATTTAGCACCAAAAGTAGACTCAGTCCAACCAGGCATTGTTTCGTAAATTGGTTTTAAAGTTTCAAATGCAAGTGCATCAGAAGAACCTACGCAGCCCGAATCTGCAGCTTCATAACCTACACAGATTTTGATTTCTTCTAAACCATCAAGAACGTCAAGTTTAGTCAAGCAAATACCCGAAAGTGAGTTTACTTCTACTGAACGACGAAGGATTTCAGCATCGAACCAACCACAGCGACGTTGGCGACCAGTAGATGCGCCAAATTCTGAACCTACAGTACCAAGGTGCTTACCAATTGCATCACCAACATCGTTTGCAGCATCATAAACCAACTCAGTTGGGAATGGACCTGCACCTACGCGAGTTGTATAAGCTTTGGTAATACCCAATACATAGTCAAGGTGTAATGGACCAAGACCAGAACCAGAACTCACACCACCAGCAGTCGTATTTGAAGATGTTACGTATGGATAAGTACCATGGTCAACATCAAGAAGTGAGCCTTGAGCACCTTCAAACATGATGTTGTCACCATTCTTACGATATTTATGCAATTCGCCAGTAACATCAACAACCAGTGGAGCAACAACTTCACGCCATTGATCACATAACGCAAGCACGTCTTCAAGCTTAACCGCTTCTACACCGTAGAATTGTGTTAATTGGAAGTTATGGTATTCAAGTAACTCTTCAAGCAATGCTTTAAGATGATCACCACCACGCACTAAATCAGCGACACGAACCGCACGACGTGCAACTTTATCCTCATACGCTGGACCAATACCACGACCTGTTGTACCAATCTTGGCATTCCCACGTTTTTTCTCACGTGCTTGGTCTAATGCAATATGGTTTGGCAAAATTAATGGACAGTTTGGAGAAATACGTAAACGTTCTTTAACTGGCACACCTTGCTCTTCAAGAATCGTCATCTCTTTGATTAACGCTTCAGGAGAAAGCACTACACCGTTACCAATTAAGCAAAGTACGTTTTCACGTAAAATACCAGATGGAATGAGGTGTAAAACAGTTTTCTTACCACCTACGACGAGAGTATGACCTGCATTGTGTCCACCTTGATAGCGAACAACTGCAGCCGCTTGATCTGTGAGCAGGTCAACGATTTTACCTTTACCTTCGTCGCCCCATTGGGTACCAAGTACCACAACATTCTTGCCCATAATAGCCTCATTGCATCATGCTGTTAAAATTGAAGAACATGATTTGAAATTTAGTATTCAAATCAGGTGATTAAATCTGTTCGAGTTTCCACTCACCCGCTTGATTCACCAACTGGTGAGTCGCGTTAGGTACTGAATTCAACTCATCTTGACCAAGCAACTGCACAACGCTTTTACCTTGATCACGTAATCCTTGAATTGCTTTGACTAGGTCAGCATTATTGCCCTTAGGTGCAACGATCACTTCCAATGCTTTAAATTGACCAGCGCTTAAAGCGTATAAGTCACATGAAAAGCCAGTTGCTGGACGTGCACGACCAAAATGCTCACCAATACCATCATAACGTCCACCTTGAGCTAATGGCGCAGCACGATTTGGTGCATACACTGCATACATTAAGCCAGTGTGATAGTGATATGAACGAAGCTCTACTACATCGATACCAATATGCAGATTTGGCCAACGTTGCTGAATCGCATCTTGTGTGCTTTGAACTGCATTAAATGCTTCTTGGAATGCCGAATCTTCTAAGATTTCTTGGCTTAAATGTGATTTTAAAGCGACTAAATCACTTGCATAACGACCAAGCGAATAAAAATCAGATCCGAATTTAAGTTGTTGCGTATATTCAGCAAGTTCTGGCAATGCTTTACGCTGATATAAATCAGATAGATGCGACTCTGTAGCTTTGTTCAATCCTGCATGTTTGACTAAGCTACGGAATAGACCAACGTGTCCAATATCTAAATGGATCGCCTCAGTTACACCTGTATTTTTTAATAATTCCAACATGACATCGATCATTTCGACGTCAGCATCGATACTGTCTGAACCAAACAACTCAGCACCGAGCTGTAAAGGCGCACGTGTGGTATTGAAACCTTGTGGTTTGGTATGAAGTACCGTTCCAGCGTAGCAATAGCGTGCAACACCTTCAACTGGATACACGTGTGCATCTATACGCGCCACCTGAGGCGTCATATCTGCACGCACACCAAGTAAACGACCTGAAAGTTGATCGATTACTTTAAATGTGGCTAAGTCTAAATCTTGATTCGATTCTGAAAGAGAAGATAGAGATTCGATGTATTCAATAAATGGCGTGTACACCAATTGATAACCTCGAGCTGCGAGGAAATCTAACGCGGTACGACGCAAAGTTTCAATAACTTGCGCTTGCTCTGGTAATACATCAGCTACACCATCAGGTAATAACCATGTCTCTGAAATGGGCATGTTGTAAACCTAAATTCTGTCAGCGCGGAACAAATCCGCATAAAAAAATCGGGAACACACCCGATTTCTCCTAGTCTATCACGATCAACCCCCATGTGCATCAGACTTTTAAATAATTAAATCGGAATTTTAGATTATTCATAAGCTTCGATTGGTAATTCTGAACGCACTAGCAGTTGATCTATGTTATAGACATAAGCCTTTATAAAAGACACAGCATTTCAGTTTCATGACTGATCTGGAAATGAATGACATAAATCCAGTAAACGATTGGTATATCCCCATTCATTATCATACCAAGCATAGACTTTAGCTTGCTTCCCGACCACCATGGTTTGAGTTAAATCTACAATGAGTGAAAATGGAGAATGATTAAAGTCAGATGATACTAAAGGCTCATCTGTTACCGACATAATTTCCGAAAATTGCTCTCGTGCTGCTGAAATTAACGCTTCATTTAACTGATGGTCTGTAATTGGCTGTTGCGCTATAAATGTCAAATCAATAGCTGCCACATTAATGGTAGGAACACGAATTGAGTAACCGTCTATTCGCCCTTCCATTTTTGGCATGACACGTTTGATTGCACCTAGAGCAGATGAAGTCGTTGGAATAATGTTTTGCCCAGACGCCCTCGCACGACGTAAATCGCGGTGAACGTGATCTAAAACGGATTGATCCGCTGTAACAGCATGAATTTCTGTCATTAACGCACTTTCTATGCCAAAGGCATCGTCAATAATTTTGACCAGAGGAACCAATGCTTGTGTCGTACATGAAACACTCGAAATAATCTGATCCGTAGTTTTAACCTCTTTATGATTTACCCCGTAGACGATTGCCGCATCAACCGTATCAAAAGGTGCAGCCCCAATTATCACGCGTTGAGCGCCAGCATTGAGATGGCGTGTCGCTTCTGCTCGAGATCTAAATAAACCAGTACACTCTAAAACAACATCAACGTTTAAACGCTTCCATGGTAGTTGATCTGGTTCTGTTTGACAGTGAACTTCAATAGATAATTTTTTTTGATAGGCATAAATATTGAGAAATACTTGCTCTGCCACATAACTCAACTCCACTTCCCCATGAAATCTTCCATGTGTGGTGTCATATTTAAATAAATGAATTAAAGTTTCTACATCAGCCACATCATTAATCGCAACGATTTCAAAATTGAATTGCTTTGGATTTTCAAACCAAGCTCTTAAAACATTTCGCCCGATTCGTCCAAATCCGTTAATTGCGATACGTTGCATATGTAACCTTCAACTCTTTAATACAAGTTCTTGAAAGCTCTATGTTAAAGTATTTCTAAACTATACAGTAATAAATAATGGTCTTATGACTACTCAATATTTTTGATTGATCTTCGTACGAGATACACAGCTTGAGCATTTAAGAATCGTCTCAACAACGTTAATGCTTAAAATTCCACCTAAAACCAGAATTAAAGAGAATTGTCATTAAAACACTTTAAAATCATTGGTACAGGTTGCAAATTCCGTTATAATTTGGCGTTTTTAAACTTTTAGCCCGGTATGCTGGGGTGAATTTTATTGTGAATTCGCACTTTATTTCCCAGACATATTATTTGCCAATACAGAATTAATGGAGTGACTTGGTTGTGAGTACTCGTTTTATGACATCAGCTGAAATTCGTGAAGCATTTTTGCGTTACTTTGAATCGCAAGGCCACACACGTGTCGCGTCGAGTTCTCTAGTTCCTGCCAATGACCCAACTTTGCTCTTTACAAATGCTGGTATGAACCAGTTCAAAGATTGCTTCTTAGGCCTAGAAAAACGAGATTATGTACGTGCAGTGTCATCACAAAAATGTGTTCGTGCTGGCGGTAAACATAACGACTTAGATAACGTGGGCTACACAGCTCGTCACCATACGTTTTTTGAAATGTTAGGTAACTTCTCTTTCGGAGATTACTTTAAACGTGACGCGATTAAATTCGCTTGGGATTTCTTAACCAATGAAAAATGGTTAGGCCTACCTAAAGACAAATTATATGCAACGGTTTATCACACTGATGATGAAGCATTCGACATCTGGAACAAAGAAATCGGTCTAGATGAGTCTCGCATTATTCGTATTGGCGACAACAAAGGCGGTCAATACGCTTCAGATAACTTCTGGGCAATGGGTGACACAGGTCCTTGTGGTCCATGCTCTGAAATCTTCTTTGACCATGGCGATCACATTTGGGGTGGTTTACCAGGTACACCAGAAGAAGATGGCGACCGTTTCATCGAAATTTGGAACAACGTATTCATGCAGTTTAACCGTACTGCTGATGGCGTACTTCACCCTCTTCCAGCACCTTCCGTTGATACAGGTATGGGCTTAGAGCGTATTTCTGCTGTTTTACAACACGTAAACTCAAACTACGAAATCGACCTATTCCAACATTTGCTTAAAGCTGCAGCTGAAATTATTGGTTTAGATACTGCTGAACTTGAAGCGAAAGCACAAGCTGAAGGCAAACCAGTTGAATACCCTGCGTCTTTAAAAGTAGTTGCAGATCATGCACGTTCATGTTCATTCTTGATTGCTGATGGTGTAAACCCTTCAAACGAAGGCCGTGGTTATGTACTACGTCGTATCATCCGTCGTGCAGTACGTCACGGTAACAAATTGGGTGCGACAGGTTCATTCTTCCACAAAATGTTAAAGCCTTTAATTGAGGTGATGGGCGCTGCCTATCCTGAACTTGAAGCACAACAAGCGCGTATTGAAGCTCAACTTTTAAAGGAAGAAGAGCAATTTGCTAAAACCTTAGAACAAGGTTTGAAATTGCTTGAAGGTGAACTTGCGAACTTAAAAGGTTCTGTAATTCCAGGCGAAGTGGTCTTCAAACTTTACGACACGTACGGCTTCCCAACTGACCTTACAGCGGATATCGCACGTGAACGTGATTTAACCATTGACGAAGCTGGTTTTGAAAAAGAAATGGCTGCTCAACGTCAACGTGCACGTGATGCGGGTAAATTCGCAATCGACTACAACAGCGTTGTAAAAGTTGAAGGCGAAACTCAGTTTGACGGCTACGATGCAACTGCTGGTGAGGGTCAAATCATCGCAATCTATAAAGATGGCGAACAAGTTGATGAAGTCGTTGAAGGTGATGAAGCTTTAATCGTTCTAAACCAAACACCTTTCTATGCAGAAAGCGGTGGTCAAATCGGTGATACAGGTATCTTTAAAAACGATACAGGTATTTTCGAAGTTCAAGACACGAAAAAATCTGGTGGTGCGTTCGTTCACCAAGGTATCGTGACCATGGGTAACTTTAAAGTTACTCAAAATGTAGAAGCAACAGTTAAAGCAGACATCCGTGCAGCAACAGCACGTAACCACTCTGCGACTCACCTTCTACATGCTGCACTTCGTCAAATCTTGGGTTCACATGTTCAACAAAAAGGTTCATTGGTTGCTTCTGACGTGTTACGTTTCGACTTTGCCAATGATCAACCCGTGACATTTGAACAGATTCAAGAAATTGAACGTCTGGTAAATGCTGAAGTGATTGCCAATACGCCTGTAACAACCGAACTCCTTGACATCGAATCTGCAAAAGCTAAAGGCGCGATGATGTTGTTTGGTGAGAAATATGGCGAAGAAGTTCGCGTACTTTCTATGGGTTCAATCATTGAAGAGAAAAACTTCTCGATCGAACTTTGTGGCGGCATTCACGTAAAACGTACAGGTGACATTGGTCTGTTCAAAATCACTTCTGAAGGCGGTGTTGCTGCAGGTGTACGTCGTATTGAAGCAGTTACAGGTTCGAAAGCAATTGAGGTGGCTCAAAAAGCTGATCGAGACATCAACACGATTAATGGCTTATTGAAAGCACAAAAAGATCAAACGATTGAGAAAGTTGAAGCCTTAGCGGACACAGCATCAAGCTTACAAAAGCAAATCGATCAATTGAATCAAAAACTTGCACATTTACAGGCGGGTGAACTACTTAGCCAAGTTAAGGAAATTGCAGGTCGCAAAACGTTAATCACGACTGTTCAAGGTATGGATGCAAAATCACTTCGCAATCTACACGACGGCGTGAAATCAAAATTAGAAAATGCTGTGATTGTCCTTGCAGGTGTAGAGGGTGACAAGGTGAGCTTGATCGCATCTGTAGCTAAAGACTTCACAGCTTCTATAAAAGCAGGTGACATCATCAAACACTTAGCAACTGAGCTTGGTGGTAAAGGTGGTGGTAAGCCTGATTTGGCACAAGGTGGCGCGCCACTTAACGAGAAGTTTGCTTCCGTCATGGCAGAATTAACTGCTTGGCTAGCTGCAAAATAAAACTTCACCTTTTGTGTAACTGACCTTGAACAACTCTTCAAGGTCATGGTTTATATGGAACAACTATGGCATTAATCGTTCAAAAATATGGCGGTACTTCAATGGGTACTCCTGAGCGCATTTTAAATGTTGCTCGTCGTGTAAAGCGTTGGCATGATCACGGCCACAAGGTTGTGGTTGTTGTATCAGCAATGAGTGGTGAAACCAATCGCCTACTCGCTTTAGCGAAAGCCATTACCGACACCCCTGACCCACGAGAATTAGACCAAATGGTTTCTACGGGTGAACAGGTAACGATTTCAATGTTAGCAATGGCACTGAATTCTATCGGTGTGGAAGCTAAATCTTTGACTGGACGCCAAGTTGGTATTAAAACTGACAGCTCATTCACAAAAGCACGTATTGAATCAATTGATACAGATGTCATGACTGAACAATTAGATGCTGGTCGTGTCATCGTTGTTGCAGGTTTCCAAGGTTTTGATGCTAACGGCAACACAACAACTTTGGGTCGTGGTGGTTCTGATACCTCTGGCGTTGCATTAGCAGCTGCACTCAAAGCGGATGAATGTCAAATTTATACAGATGTGGATGGTGTATATACAACAGATCCACGTGTTGCACCAAAAGCGAAGAAAGTTGATCGTATTTCTTTTGAAGAAATGCTCGAAATGGCTTCTCTTGGTTCTAAAGTTTTACAGATCCGTTCTGTTGAGTTCGCGGGTAAATATCAAGTCCCTTTACGCGTACTCTCTAGCTTCGACAATGAAAATGATGGCGCATTTGACGAAGAATTCAAAAACAACGTCGGAACACTTATCACTACTGAATTGGAAGACAAAATGGAACAGCCAATTATCTCTGGTATCGCATTTAACCGTGACGAAGCTAAATTAACTATCTTAGGTGTGCCTGATCTTCCTGGTATTGCATCTAAAATTTTAAAACCGATTGGTGATGCAAATATCGAAGTGGATATGATCATCCAAAACGTTGAAGAAGATGGTACAACTGACTTCACATTCACAGTCAATCGTGGCGAACTTGCTAAAGCGAAAAAAATTCTTGAAGAAACTGCTCAAGCAATCGGTGCTCGTGAAGTTGCAACACGTGATGATATTGTAAAAGTATCTATCGTAGGTGTTGGTATGCGCTCTCATGCTGGTGTTGCAAGCAAAATGTTTACAGCACTTGCTGATGAAGGCATCAATATCCTGATGATTTCAACTTCTGAAATCAAAATCTCTGTTATTATTGAAGAAAATTATTTAGAGCTTGCTGTTCGCTCACTTCACACTGCGTTTGGTCTTGACCGCGAACATGGCGAGTCTAGCGCACGTGCTTAATTTTCTGTCATGAGTTAGCAGAAACAATGCATACTTGATGAAGAAATATTCAGAGCCACTATAGTTTTTCCTATAGTGGCTCTGTTATATTAGGTCTAGAGGTTTATGGGATAATTTCAATAGTCCTGTGCGAATGGTTAAATTCGTCACACTTATCTATTAAAATATTTCGTGGTGCCGAGGTTGTTATTTTCACTTTTTGAAAAAACTATCGCAGGTTTAGCGTTTAAGCAAGGAGATAAACATGCTGATTCTCACCCGTCGTGTTGGTGAAACATTAATGATTGGGGATCAAGTCAGTGTCACTGTACTTGGTGTAAAAGGTAACCAAGTGCGAATTGGTGTGAATGCGCCTAAAGAAGTATCTGTACATCGTGAAGAAATCTATCAACGAATTCAACATGAACGTGCGATGCATGAGCACTTGCAACATCTTGACCAAGATTACCAACCTTCTTACGAAGAAGAGAATTACACTCAAAATGATTTCAATCGTTGATTAGAAATGATTTTGTGACTAAAGCGGCTAAATTTAGCCGCTTTAAATTTTTGGTGTTTAAGCTGTTTAAAGTCCCAATGATTTGCGTACTGGACCAAAACTACGCCTGTGCTCTTCAACCACGCCAAACTGTGCAATAGCTTCAAAATGAGCTTTGGTCGGGTAGCCTTTATGTTTTGCAAAACCAAACTGAGGATATTTAGCATCAAGTTCTAACATTTGATGATCACGTGTCACCTTAGCCAGGATACTGGCAGCAGAAATTTCTGGATGTAATGCATCTCCTCCAACTACAGCATCACAACTCATACTCAATCCTTGGGGAATTTTATTACCATCAACCAATACATGTTGTGGTTGCACAGTCAATTGTTCAACGGCACGACGCATTGCCAACAACGAAGCATTCAATATATTGAGTTCATCAATTTCTTGATGACTCGCTTCAGCTATAGCCCAAGCTAGTGCTTTTTCTTTGATCTCTATAAATAATTTTTCACGTTTCTTTTCACTGAGTTTTTTAGAATCATTTAACCCAAGAATCGGATTGTTAGGATCCAAAATTACAGCAGCCGCAACGACCGATCCCACCAGTGGACCGCGCCCTGCTTCATCAGCACCAGCAATCATCATCATTTTCCTAATTTATCCTTAAAAAAATAGGCCGATCAAAATCAGCCTATTCATATATCTTTAAAATTAACGTACAGCTTCAGCTACACATTCATTAATAGTTTTAGTCACGATATTGCTGACGATTGTTGCACGTGCTGTTGGATCAATTGCTGCTGTAGCCAAATCAACCGTAGTTACGCTTTGAGGAGCTTTTTCACTTACACATCCACAAATTTCACCTTGGATATTTTCTTTCTGCTCTGCAGTCATTAATTTCGTTGCAGTTTTCCAAGCAGAAATATTGTTCAATTCAGTTGTGCATTTTGCATTGATCGCAATTTTAAGTGCAGCCGAACCTAACTGTTGAGTGGTATTTGCTGCAGGTGATGATGTCCCTGTTGTACCTGTAGCACAAGCTCCGAGCACCAATGTCATTGGTGCGAGTAAAGCGATTAATTTTTTTCACAGTATTGTCCTTATGATCTTACGAATTGAGCTATTTTGCCTAATGTAACATCATGAAGAAATAGATTTTTTGTATTTCCCGACTATATGTTCAGTTATAAATCGCATTCCGTTGCATATTTTCAACACTGTGTCCCATTTCAATACTTATAAATAATTTATGCTTAAATTATTATGTGCGAAATTCAATCATAAGTTTATATCATGAATAATAAATCCAAATATTACACACGTACAGCTCAAGTCTTGCATTGGGTCATGGCGATTATTTTTATCACGGCGTGGGCGATCGGCTTTTATAGCGGCAATTTTTTAAGTTATGAAGTAGATGGTAGCTTCAAAGGTGACGTCATCACGCTTCACAAAAATATTGCAACCACAATTATTTTTCTGGTCGTGGTTCGTATCTTTTGGCGCTACACTCATCCTGCACCCGAGTTACCAGAGACAATGTCTCCCCTCATGAAAAGACTCGCACATTTAGGGCATCTTGGACTTTATTTTATGCTTCTGGCTTTACCAATTACGGGTTGCTTATGGAGTTGGAGTCTCGGCTACCCTGCACCAGTATTATTCTTATTTGATCTACCCGCTTTAATAGGTGAGAATCCTCAAGTAACTGAAATTGTAAAACCACTTCATATTTGGATTTCTTGGGCTGCAGGTTTACTTTTACTCGGACATATTGCTGCGGCATTAAAGCATCACTTTATAGATAAAGATCATGTCTTAGACAGCATGACCAAACAACCTAAAGATTGATTGAGTACGGCTCTAAATTTCTGAGTTAGATTTAGAGCTAATCACACATGCTTTTAGGCTATTCAACATGGCTTTTCGAATGACTTCTTGCTTGATATCTTCGTTAACTGTTGCTTTGGCAAGTTCCTGAGCCGGAATATCTTTTAAAGCATGATTTGATACACAATCACAGGTTTCTAATTTTAATTTCTTTTTGTTTTCTTCATTCATTAAATATGTCGTTATTTTCCATATTTTTGAATGGTCGACTTCACGCTCACATTGATACTGGATGACAGGCTTTAATATACGCTGTGTCAATGTCGTATTTGCATTCGCGATAACTACGGGCAACATTAGCAGACTCAAGCAAAACAAAGACTTCAATTTCAACATCACATTCGGCTCTATTGTTTAAAGCATATTAAACCAAAGGTGGGATTTTGCCCCCACCTTCCAGTATTTCACATAAACAAGTTTAACTGTTTTAAATTGCGAGAATTTTATCTTTCCACTTTTGTTTTTGCACATCGGAAATAAACGATGCTTCAAATGAATTTATAGCGAGTTGCTTTAATTCATGATTTGTTAAATCTAAGGCCTCAGCAATCGCAATAAAGTTATCATTCATATACCCACCGAAATAAGATGGATCATCTGAATTGACGGTTACATGCACACCCTGCTGTAACAAACGGCGAATATTATGATCTGCCATATCATCTACAACACAAAGCTTTAAATTTGATAATGGACAAACCGTTAAAGGCATTTTTTCAGCAATCAAACGCTCCAACAACTTTGGATCTTCTTCAGAGCGTACGCCGTGATCAATACGATTCACTTTAAGTACATCCAAAGCTTCCCAAACATATTCTGCTGGACCTTCTTCACCTGCATGAGCAACAACCAAAAATCCTTCATCACGTGCTTTTGCAAATACCCTTTCAAATTTAGAAGGTGGATGCCCAACTTCACTTGAATCTAACCCTACCCCAATAATTTGGTCTTTGTAAGGTAAAGCTTGTTCAAGTGTTTCAAATGCTGCCTCTTCACTCAAATGACGTAAGAAACACATAATCAAATGCGTTGTGATGCCTAATTTTACCTCAGCATCGTGGCAAGCTCGTTTTAAGCCTTTAATTACCGTTTCAAATGACACACCACGATCCGTATGGGTTTGCGGATCAAAAAACATTTCAGTATGAACCACTCGATCTTCTGCACATTTTTCAAAATATGCCCATGCAAGATCATAAAAATCTTGCTCATTGATCAATACATTCGCACCTGCATAGTAAATATCTAGAAATGATTGCAGATTGTGAAAATTATAAGCCTGTTTGACTTCTTCAACTGATTGATATGGGATTGCAATTTCATTGCGCTGAGCAATGGCAAACATCAACTCAGGTTCAAATGTCCCTTCAATATGGACATGAAGCTCAGCTTTAGGTAAAGCTTTAATTAACTCAACACGGTTCATTGCTACTCCTCATGAAACCAAAAAATAAAAAGGGTGCAAACTGAGTTTACACCCTTTTAAAAACTGTTAAAAATTAGCCGCCAAACATTGCAAATTTTAGCGCCCATAATACTGCGATAATCCATACCATATATGGTACTGTAGATGCTTTACCTGTAAGTAACTTCACCAATGCATAACTGATAAAGCCCATGGCAATACCATCAGCGATTGAGTAAGTGAACGGCATAAACACGATCGTTAAGAAAGCAGGAACCGCTTCAGTAATATCATCCCAATCAATATGCGTAATTCCCTGAATCATCAATACCCCTACAAAGAGTAAGGCTGGTGCAGTTGCAAACCCAGGAACAGATTGAGCTAACGGTGCTAAGAACAAACAAGCAATAAAAAGTAAGCCAACTATTACCGCTGTAAGACCTGTACGCCCCCCTGCTGCTACACCCGCAGAAGACTCAATATATGGTGTCGTTGATGATGTACCTAATGCAGCACCAGCAACAATCGCTGAAGAGTCTGCAAACAGAGCTTTCTTTAAGCGTGGCAATTTACCATCTTTGAGTAAACCAGCACGATGTGAAACACCAACCAGCGTTCCTGTTGAATCAAATAGATCAACTAAGAAGAACACAAAAATTACACCGATTAAACTTGCGGTAAATAAGCCTTCAAAATCCATTTGCATGAATGTTGGTGCAATTGAAGGAATTTGACCAACCACACCTTTAAATTCACTCAATCCTAGGAATGTTGAGATTGCAGTCAACACTAAAATACTAATGATAATCGCACCACGTATTTTAAAGTGATGCATAACAACAACCATCAAAAAACCGAATAAGGCTAAGAGAACGGTTGGTTGTTTTAAATCACCTAAACCCACTAGAGTCGCAGGATTATCCACAATGATGCCAGCATTTTTCAAAGCGATTAATGCTAGGAATAAACCAATACCACCACCAATAGCCAATTTTAAAGACATTGGAATGGCATTCACGATAGCTTCACGAATTTTAAACATACTGATCGCGATGAAGACCAGACCAGACACAAATACCGCAGCTAAAGCGGTTTGCCAAGGCACACCCATTCCTAAACATACGGAATAGGTGAAATATGCATTTAAGCCCATACCCGGAGCCAATGCGATTGGGTAATTGGCAATAATACCCATGACAAAACAACCAATTGCTGCTGCCAAACATGTCGCAACAAATACCGCACCATGATCCATTCCTGTTTCAGACAGAATCATTGGATTGACAATGATGATGTAGCACATTGTCAGGAATGTCGTCATCCCTGCAATCATTTCAGTTCGAAAAGTTGTTTTGTTTTCGCTTAGTTTAAATAAGCGTTCAAGCAAACCCGCTGAAGAATTTGGATTTGTCATTGTCGAGCCCCTGCTTAAGATCGAGCGAGTCGTAAAAATTATTTAGATCATTTATTCAATGATTCATTGGCAAATGTAGCTCAGATGACGCATTCAATAAACGTACCAAAATGACATTTCCGATAAATTGAAGCACAATTAAAAAAGCTGCAATAAAGCAGCTTTGATATGATGATCTATCAATTGAACAGTCGCTAGACAATTCGATCTATCGGGATATATTTTTAATTATAACATAGACTGAATTTGAAGGGCTGAATACACAGTCATAGGTTATAAAGCGCAAAAATTTAATCTTTATTTAAATTATGTTAAAAAATATAAATTTAAATATACCCCTTAAAAAATAACTGATGATTTTTAGATCATTTAATTTTAAATGGTAAATAGATTAAGCTTGCTGACAGTGAATACTTTCTAAATTTGCATTCTCACCGATCAGCATGAACTTTATTTCATTTGGAGGTATTCCCAAATCAGGTAACCTAATCCAAAGCCTAGACAGGAATACGCAGTAATAATAAAGAAAACGAAACTTGCTTTATTCTTTTTTTTCAAGAAATTCATAATGTTCGCCTTAAGTTAACTCGTCATGCACTATGATAATGCATTTAGCAAATAATACTAGTGAAATAGAATTATTTTCCTTAAATATCAATAAATTACTATTTTTAATAAATACTATCAGTACTTTTCATAACCACTTCATTTTATTATAAAAAAATTGAATATCCCACCTAAATGCATCAATTTTCAGATCTTTAAAATAAAAAGGCCACTCTTCATAGTGGCCTTTCATTCGATCAGTTTTGTTGAGAAACAAAACGTGCTCTGGCAGCATGAAGCTTCTTATAGCTCTCAATAAGTTTTAAATGACGATCGAGGCCTTCGAGTTGCATATTGGTTGGCGTTAATCCATAAAAACGTACATCACCTTCGATTGAGCCTATTGCAGCATCGACTCTCTCATCACCAAACATACGTCTAAAATTTGGTTCGTAGTCCTCAATTTCCATCTCTTCATCTAACAATACTTCTAATACAACATCCATGCATTGATAGAATAAACCGCGTTCTACAGTATTGGTGTTGTATTGTAAGAACTGTTCTACTTGGTCTTTCGCTTCTTCGAAATTTTCCAAAGCTAAGTTAATCAATAATTTTAATTCAAGAATAGTTAACTGACCCCACACCGTATTATCGTCAAATTCAACACCAATCAAGGTAATAATATCGGTATAGTCATCCACTTCAACTTCTTCAAGTTTCTCAAGCAAAGCTTCGAGCTGTTCATTATCCAAACGATGTAAATTAAGAATATCTTCTCTAAAGGCTAAAGCTTTATTGGTATTGTCCCAAACCAGATCCTCAACCAAATACACCTCAGAATATCCTGGCACCAGAATTCGGCATGCAGTTGCACCTAAATGTTGGTATACAGCCATGTAAACTTCTTTACCCATCTCTTTTAGGATATTGAACATCTTTTCAGCTTCTTCAGCATTTGTATTTTCACCCTGACTGGTGAAATCCCACTCTACGAAATCATAATCAGATTTCGAACTAAAGAATCTCCAAGATACAACGCCCGATGAATCAATAAAGTGTTCCACAAAGTTATTTGGTTCTGTCAGTGCATGGCTATTGAAAGTAGGACGTGGTAAGTCATTTAAACCTTCAAAACTACGACCTTGTAAAAGTTCGGTAAGGCTGCGTTCCAATGCAACTTCAAAGTTTGGATGAGCCCCGAATGATGCAAAAACACCACCCGTTCTTGGATTCATTAATGTCACGCACATGACTGGGAATTTCCCACCTAATGAAGCATCTTTGACCAGCACTGGAAAACCTTGCTCCTCAAGCCCCTTAATACCCTCAACTATTTTTGGGTACTTTGCTAGAACATATTCAGGTACATCTGGCAGGGTAATTTCACCCTCTAAAATTTCGCGCTTCACCGCACGCTCAAATATTTCAGATAAACATTGTACTTGTGCTTCAGCCAAGGTATTTCCTGCGCTCATACCATTTGACAGATACAAATTTTCAATCAAATTTGAAGGGAAATATACAATTTCACCGTCTGACTGGCGCACAAATGGTAACGAACAAATACCTCTCTCAGTATTTCCAGAATTTGTATCGTACAGATGTGTACCTAATAACTCATCTTCAGGATTGTAAATTTCAAGTGTATATTCATCTAAAATTTCTGATGGCAATTCACCATTTGGACCTGGTTGAAACCACTTTTCATCTGGGTAATGCACAAATTCAGCATTTGCGATTTCTTCACCCCAAAATTGGTCGTTATAGAAGAAATTACAATTCAAACGTTCAATAAACTCGCCTAATGCAGATGCTAAGGCACTCTCTTTCGTTGAACCTTTACCATTGGTAAAGCACATTGGCGCTTGTGCATCGCGAATATGTAAAGACCATACGTTTGGCACTATATTCCGCCAAGACGCAATTTCAATCTTCATCCCTAAGCCCGCCAAAATTGCAGACATGTTGGCAATCGTTTCTTCAAGCGGCAAATCTTTGCCCGGAATAACAGTCACATTTTCCTTGGCAATATTTGGCATAAGTAAAGCTTGAGCATCCGCATCAATGCTTTCAACTTCCTCAATAACAAATTCTGGACCTGTTTGAATCACTTTTTTTACAGTGCAACGGTCGATTGAACGTAAAATACCTTGTCGATCCTTATCAGAGATATCTGAGGGTAATTCGACTTGAATTTTAAAAATTTGTTTATAACGGTTTTCTGGATCAACAATATTATTTTGGGATAATCGAATATTTTCTGTAGGAATATCTCGTGCAGCACAATACACCTTTACAAAATAAGCTGCACATAATGCTGAAGACGCAAGAAAATAGTCAAATGGGCCTGGCGCAGATCCATCACCTTTATAACGAATAGGTTGATCGGCAATAACCGTGAAATCATCGAACTTTGCTTCCTGTCGAAGATTGTCGAGATAATTGACTTTGATTTCCATGCGGGCACCTACAGAACTTATCCAAACAGCTAGATAAGTTAAAAATAAATTAAAACGCATTGTAATCAGAAATGCTTGCAAATTGAATGAAAGTTTTTTAAATCCTCCCCTTAAGCTCTCTCTAATTGGGCGTAATCAGTATTTTATTTACAAAAATTTTAACAAAAAAAAGCTGGTACCGTAGTACCAGCTTTTTTAATCCGCCAAACTGAAATTCAGTTCAACTTAAGTGTTATTAGATGCTTGCAATAGCAGCATTTAAAGTTGCACTTGGACGCATAACTGCATTTACTTTCTCTGGATCGATTGCGTAGTAACCACCGATATCAACAGATTTACCTTGAACCTCTGCAAGTTCAGCAACGATCTTCTCTTCATTTTCAGCTAAAGTCTTCGCTAAAGTAGAGAATGTCGCTTTTAATTCAGCATCTTCGTCTTGAGCTGCTAATTCTTCAGCCCAGAACTTCGCTAAATAGAAATGGCTACCACGGTTGTCTAACTCACCTGTACGACGTGATGGAGATTTGTCGTTGTCAAGTAATTTACCAGTTGCAGCATCCAATGTTTTCGCAAGTAGTTTAGCTTTAGGGTTGTTTTCTTTAATACCAAGCTCTTCAAGTGAAACAGCGAGTGCAAGGAACTCACCTAAAGAATCCCAACGTAAGTGGTTTTCTTCAACAAGTTGTTGTACGTGTTTAGGTGCTGAACCACCTGCACCAGTTTCGTACATACCACCACCCGCCATTAAAGGCACGATAGACAGCATTTTCGCAGAAGTACCAAGCTCCATAATTGGGAACAAGTCAGTGAGGTAGTCACGTAGAATGTTACCCGTTACAGAGATTGTATCTAGACCACGAGCAACACGTTCAAGTGTGTAACGCATTGCACGTACTTGAGACATGATTTGGATGTCTAGACCATCTGTATCGTGATCTTTTAAGTATTTTTGAACTTTCTTGATCAATTCGTTTTCGTGTGGACGGTATGGGTCTAACCAGAAGATTGCTGGCATACCAGAGTTACGTGCACGTGTTACAGCTAGTTTTACCCAGTCGCGGATCGGTGCATCTTTCACCTGACACATACGCCAGATATCACCTTCTTCCACGTTTTGAGACATTAAAACTTCGCCAGTTTCGATATCTGTGATGTTAGCAACACCAGCTTGCGCGATTTCGAAAGTTTTGTCGTGTGAACCGTATTCTTCAGCTTTTTGAGCCATTAGACCAACGTTAGGTACAGTACCCATTGTACGTGGGTCAAAGTTACCATTCCACTTACAGAAGTTGATCATTTCTTGGTAAATACGCGCAAATGTAGATTCAGGCATTACTGCTTTACAGTCGTAAGGCTTGCCGTCAGCACCCCACATTTTACCACCACCACGGATCATTGCAGGCATAGAAGCATCTACGATCACGTCGTTTGGAGAATGGAAATTAGTGATACCTTTTGCTGAATCCACCATTGCTAAAGCAGGACGGTGTTCTTGACATGCGTGTAGATCTTCGATGATCTCTTCACGTAAAGAAGTCGGTAAAGTTTCGATCTTCTCGTAAAGACCAGCCATACCGTTGTTTACGTTAATACCTAGTTCGTCGAACAGTTTACCGTGTTTTTCGAACGCTTCCTTGTAATAAATCTTCACACAGTGACCGAATACGATCGGGTGTGAAACTTTCATCATGGTTGCTTTAACGTGTAAAGAGAACAAGATGCCCGCTTCTTTACAATCATCTAATTCTTTTTCATAGAAGTCGCAAAGTGCTTTCTTGCTCATGAACATAGAATCGATGATTTCGCCGTCTTGCAGTGCAACTTTTTCTTTAAGAACGATGGTTTCACCAGAATTCGTGATCAGTTCCATTTTCACATTGCGAGGACGATCTAAAGTCATAGACTTTTCGCCGTGATAGAAGTCACCTTCATCCATGTGAGAAACGTGAGTTTGTGACCACTGTTTCCACTCACCCATAGAATGTGGGTGTTTTTTCGCATAGTTTTTAACAGCAGCAGGCGCACGACGGTCAGAGTTCCCTTCACGCAATACAGGGTTTACTGCTGAACCTAAGCATTTACCAAAACGTGCTTTGAGTGCTTTTTCTTCTTCAGTCGTAGGATTCTCAGGATAATCTGGAATTGCATAGCCTTTTGATTGAAGCTCTTTGATACATGCAGTCAACTGAGCTACAGATGCACTGATGTTTGGAAGTTTGATGATGTTTGTGTCTGGATCTTGTGTAAGACGACCTAATTCTGCAAGATTGTCTGATACTTTCTGCTCTTCGCTAAGGTATTCAGAGAATTCAGCGAGCACGCGTGCTGCAACTGAGATGTCAGTTTTTACAATCTCAACACCAGCAGGCTTAGTAAAGGTCTCAATGATCGGCAGTAGTGAGTAAGTCGCCAGTAATGGCGCCTCGTCGGTCAGTGTGTAGATGATAGTTGACTTTCCACCAGCCATATATAGCCCCTTGCTTTGGATTGAGTTACAGAGCACCGAACTTTTGGTCCAGTCTCTTAGAACCGATTTGCTTAAATTAAAACGTTGAGAGTATCGTTCTTCGTCGCATTTCAGTCAATGAAATAAGCTTTTAGTACGCTATTTTGATGAAATAACATACAAAATAGTATCCATCTTTAGTTTGATAATACTGTATGAATTTCATTACTTCTGAATGAAAAGTGAAGAACTGGTAATGAACGTTGATCTCAACTTCCCTGTAATATGAACATTATACGTGTCTCATATTTAAACAGGATGGCAAAAGCGTACATTTCGGGCGTTATTGTAAGTGTTAATGTACGGGCATATTAATAAATTACGGAAATACCCAATATTTAGATTAAAGCATTTTGGGTATTTATACTTAAAATATATAATTTAATATCAAATTTAGAGATTTTTTAAACGCAATTTTTCTTGATAGAGCAAGTGATAACGAATACTTTACTTTTAAAAAAAGAAGTAATGTCTTGATTACGAAAAAAGGGCTTAAGTAAAATACTTAAGCCCTTTTTTTAAATCTTGGTAGGTATATCCAGACTCGAACTGGAGACCTCTACGATGTCAACGTAGCGCTCTAACCAACTGAGCTATACACCTAGAATGCTTCGCATCTTATGCAAAAATCACTTGGCTGACAAGCCTTTTTCATATTTAACCAAAAGATATGAACAAGTTTTAATCATTGACTTAAAATTTGCGAACTCTTGTTTGGAAATACTCGATTGTGAATAACTTAAGTGCTCGTACAGAATGATAATTTCGAGGAAAACAGCTCTATCATTTTGACTTAAAGGTGATGAAATTCTTTCTAACCATTGTCGAACCGTTTCGTAAGAATAACGGCGACTGTGAAGTCCTAATTTTCTATTAAAAACATGAAGTACCCAATCGATTTGTGAATAGTGTTTTCTCTTTTTTCTCAACATCCATAGCACATAACATCCTAATATGATCAGTGAGCCTGCAAGGATAATCACAAACACTGAAGCAACTGAATGAATTCCAAATTTTGTCATCCAACTCAGCTGTTGATCAGCGTTATATCCAACAACTTTACTTTGCCATTGATAACTTGCGTAATCACTCCATATGCGAATTTTTGTCAAAAAAGGATATTTTGCAACTGACCAATTTGTATTCTCAGAGTAGAGTGTTTGGTTATTTTGAATTAAACTTTGCATTCCCTGGTCAATACGCTCTGGAGCAATCATTGCAGTGGGATCAATCCTCTGCCATTGACCTCCAAAATATACTTCAGTCCAAGCATGTGCATCTAACTGCCTCACTTCCCAACTTTTTTGGTCTGGCGCAAATTGACCTCCTTGGTAACCTGTCACGACTCGGGCAGGAATACCGACATAACGCATCATCATGACAAAACTAGAAGCAAAATGCTCACAAAATCCTTGTCGTGAATTAAACATAAATGCATCTATCCGATCACCACTCAAAACACCGGGAGATAAAGAATACTGAAAGCTATTTTGCTTAAACCAGTCTAAAACTTGCTGGATATAACGCTCTGGCCGCTCTCCACTTTTAATAAATAAGTCCCACGCTAAACTTTGACTTTTGATATCACGCTGATGGAGATACTGAGTGTAATACTGAATTTGAAACTGACTAAGTTCATGATTTATTTTCGTCTCACGCCCTAACCAAACTAAGTTTATGGGTTGAGCCGTTTGAATAGGTCGTTGAGCTGAAATACCACCGTCATAACGGAGATAATAATTTCGTTGTTGAGGTACAGATTGCTCTAATCCCATGATCCATTCTACAGAAGGATCTTTAGCCAAATACTGATATTCAACTTTTTGATTTAAACTAGAAAGTTGATAAGAGTTTAACTCGTTTAACCCTCTATTAAATCCATGACTCGTCCATTTTTGACCATCATATTGATCTAAGACCAAAGCTCGCCAATACATTTCTGAACGCGTCGGTAATTTTGTGATATCACCAATAATACGAAATGCTAATTCATTTGACTGAGACAACTCAGCAATGTCACCTGGGGACATAGAGTCACTGATTCCTGTCATTCCCTTATTTTGTTGAATCGGGATATGCCAAAGCGGAGGTAATCGTGGGAAAAAAATAAAGAGCAATATAAAAAAAGGAATTGCCAATCCGATGAATTTGCCGACATGAATGATATCGTGCTTTAAGCCATTTTTAGTTTCAGGAGTGGACAGAAACTCCGCGGTTTGAATTCTATAGAGTCCTACAAAACAGCTCACTAAGCACAGCACCACTCCCAAAGCAACATACAACGTTTGACTGTATAAAAACGTACTTGCCGCCACGAATAAGGCAAAATTAAAAACGATGATCAAATCACGTTTTTTTTGGGTTTCTAATGCTTTTGCAAATAGAAAAGTTGTCAGCGATGCTACCCCAGCCTCAACACCAACAAAGGTATGGTAATGCAGATAAATCGCGCCAAGTGCAATTGCTGTAAAACTAAATTTTATTGCTTTGGAGACTATTTTTTTTACTTTTTTGAATATGCCATAAATATATAAGCTCAATACAGAGCACCAAAAATAAAGCATAAGGTAGATAAATAATCTGGATAAATAAAATGAGTGCCAAACTCAATAGCATGGATTGTGAAACTTTAGGATGTACCATATATCAAAACCTATTTTCTATTTCACACTTTATGCCTGAGCAAGCAGAATTTTAGCCTGCTTGATATGCTCAGCTCCAAATCCTTGATTCAATTCGGCATGAGGTAACACCAGCTTAAAAGGAATTTGTAATTGCTCACACTGCTCCACCACACCCATCATATATTTGAGCTTTTCTTCATGCTCGACTGATGGCATATGATGATAATGAATATCAACACATCGATCCTGTTGATGCTCTTCAAAAACTTTAATATACAAACCTTGTCCACGAGCAGCCTGCTTCCAAGATACACTTTGTAATGAGTCGCCGACCTGAAAACTTCTTAATTCATTAAACTCATCTTTTTCCTGATCCAATACAAATGCATTTGAAAAGCTTGTATTCGGATTTATTTTGGCTTGTGGCGCAATCCATGCATGTCGTCCATGAAAGATATAAGTCCAAGCTCGAACAAGACCAAATGGATACACTGAAGCAATGTGTATATCGGGATAGTTATACTTTCCTCGTTGATCAACATGAATCGGTATAACACATTCAGACTGTTTTTGGTCAATGTGAATGTGCTGTGTCTCAGAATCGATGGAGATCGATAAATAACGTGAATATGAATAAGGTTGATTCAAGTAGATTTTAAATAAAATCGAGTGCCCTACCTGTCCGACTTCATCAGTAATGATGTCTATCTCAAGACCATGCAATTGTTTAAAGGTGATATAAAAACTAATGCATAAGATCGCACTAATTAAAAAGCAGAAACCTAATATCAAATTATTGGCATAGTTAATACCCGCAATAAATGTGATCAAAATCAACACAAGATATAAGAAACCTTGCTGATAAATAAAAATCAAAATATCGCGTTGACCAATTTTTTTACTCTGCTCAAACCGAAATCTTTTTTTTAACCATTGCTTCCAGATACTGGTCACCTGCATACCCTCAAATCAATTTAACCTGATTCATTAGGGAGACCGTCTCATCCTCACTCAAGTTTAATCGATGAGCGCATACTGCTGAAAATACAGCTTTTACATCATCAGGAATGACAAAGGCTCTGGCATGCACGATCGCTCTCGCTTGTGATGCTCGTTTTAAAGCCAATAATCCACGCGTCGATAAACCATGCGCACTTTTTCGTGTTACCGCAGCCAAATCCAATAAATAGTCTTGAATTGCATCACTTAAATGGACTTGATGAGTCAAGGATTGCAATCTTAGTATTTCAGTCTCATTAAATACATGGATCAACTGTGCGATTAATTTGGCACGTGATTCTTGTTGAAGAAGTATTTTTTCTGCATGGCGAGATGGATAGCCAAGAGATAACCGCATGAGGAATCTGTCTAACTGAGACTCTGGTAGTGCATAAGTCCCGCTTTGAAAGAGTGGATTCTGAGTTGCTATCACCCAAAAAGGCTGAGGTAAAGCATATCGCTGTCCATCAATCGTGGCGTAGCCCTCTTCCATCGCTTCTAGCAATGCACTCTGTGTCTTTGGACTACAGCGATTAATTTCATCTGCCAAAAGAACTTGGGTAAAGACAGGTCCGTACTTAAATTCAAACTGATGCTCTTTTTGATTAAAAACATTCACGCCAATCACATCACTGGCGAGCATATCATTGGTAAATTGGATTCTTTGAAATGATAAACCTGATAAAGATGCCAAACTACTGGCCAATGTGGTCTTACCCAATCCAGGTAAGTCTTCAAATAAAATATGACCACCTGCAATTAAACTACATAAAGCCAATTCAGTTTGCGTATTTTTATCCAAAACAATTTGATTGATTTGTTCTAGAAATAATGAAATTTTGGGAGTAAATGATTGAATCTGAGATTCTAACTCAGGCTGTATAATATCTTTTGATTGAACACTCTGCTTCATTCCCCAAATCATCATTTACATTTCCAAAACTATATATTTCTAACATACAGGTTTTTTTTATTTTCTCAAATATTTCTAATAATCAGTGTATTAAAGAATGAGTTTCAAACTTAATGCTAAATAAGCTTCAACTGTCTGAGCATCTCTTTAGGTCCAATTTGAAGGCTTGAATTATTATTTTCCGCCAGCTTGATCTGTTCAATAAAATAGCTGTTGATCGGTGCATTCACCCCGAGTGTGTTGGCAAGTCTGACCACTTCACCATTAATCCAATCAACCTCCGTCGTGCGCCCTAAATTCAGATCATCCTGCATAGATGAACGAGCTAGTGGATCAATGGCTAACATTTTGCGACTGATCAACTTAAACAACCAATTAGGAAGTCGAAGAATATGAGGAATAATGTTCGCTGGTACAGGCGTTAATTGTGCGGGTTGAATATTTGCCTGCTTTAAAATTTGAAGCGTCTCTAACTGTGCCTGAGCAAGGCACTTTCGATACATTCGATTAGTAAGTTGATTTCTTAAAGTTAGACCAGATAAAGCGTTAATCGAATTGTTCAAGTTGAATAAGACTTTAGCCCACTGTACCTCTAACATATCATCACGGAATTCAAATTGTAGTTTCGCCGCATCTAACACTATTTTTAGCTGATTATTTTCTGCAAATTTTTTTATCATTAATATTCCATCAGAACCTTGATGAAAATGAGACGGTTTGAGTTCTGCGACATTAAATGGAACCATTCCTTCCATAATTTCCCATTCTGGCAGCATTTTTTTTAACCGTGGAACATTACTCACCCCATTTTGAAAACTGATGAGACTCGGTTTATTGACTGTGTCACAACTTCGTATTTCAGATGCCACTTGCTCTGTCGCTGCTGATTTTACACAAATCATGACTAAGTCCGTGTCTAGGACTTCTGCTAGATTTGTTGTAAGTCTTAATTGATCTGGAGTGAGCTTATGATGGTAGCCGTTTAAATCACTGAGCTCCAACCCATTTTGGCTTAATTTTTGATAGCTTCTTTCTCTACAGTAAAATGTCACCTGATGGCCTGCTGCGACCATTCTTCCACCGATATAACACCCAATCGACCCAGCACCATAAATTCCAATTTTCATGTTTTTATCCTTTGTTATTGATCAAGAGTATACGAGTTTCAGAACAATAAATTTGTCAGGTTTTATACAATTAAGACAAATAAAAAACGACACCTCAGTGCCGTTTTTTATGTAAAGCTAGAAAATTAACATGGACATTTCTTCATAACGCCTGCTGCACTTGGATAGCGTGCATCGACACAATAACGATGAAAAGTTTTTTCATCCATTGGCTCTAAGTCAGGGTGATGCTTTTTCATATGTTCTACATAGTTTTGGTAATCTGGCACACCCACCATTAAACGAAAACTTTGTTGTAGCCGCTGCCAAATCAGTTGAACTGTTTTGATTCCATTCAACATTAAAAACTTCTTCGGCTGAGCCAAAATCGTGAATTTAATGATTTTACCCAATGCTAGCTTTTGACGAATTTGTTCTTTCAAACTCATTTGGTCTCTCCTGCAGGGATTTGATCAGTATAAATTGCTTCAGCTTCTTGAGCCGTTGGCTGCGGATTTGCTAAAGCACGACGAATCACTTTAATAGCAGCAAATAACATCACCACAGCAACAATCATAAAGAATGCACATAACGCAGCATTAATCTGATTTGATAAAGCAACAGTTTGCATTTCCGCAATTGATTTCGCAGGCGCTAAAATTTCGTTTCGCTCAATAGCCGCATTGAAACGATCTGCTTGTGCCAAGAATCCGATTTTTGGATTTTCATGGAAGATTTTTTGCCAACCAGCAGTCATCGCTGTAATGAATAGGAAAATCGTTGGAACAATGGTGACCCATACATATTTTTCTTTCTTCATCTTAAACAGAATTACGGTACCCAGCATCAGCGCCATCGCAGCTAAAATTTGGTTACCAATACCAAATAATGGCCACAAACTATTAATACCGCCCAGTGGATCAACTACCCCTTGATATACAAAGAAACCCCAGCCTGAGACTGCAACGGCAGTACCAATCAAGTTGCCCACAAATGACTTAGAGTTTTTAACCGCAGGGACAACGATCCCCACAGTATCTTGAACCATAAAACGGCAAGCACGTGTTCCTGCATCAACAGCAGTTAGAATAAATAGCGCTTCAAACAAGATCGCAAAGTGATACCAAAATGCCATCATTTCTCGACTATTAAAAATTTCAGTGATGATGTGCGCCATACCAATCGCAAACGTCGGTGCACCACCAGTACGAGAAAGAATTGTGCTTTCACCAACCTCTTGAGCAAGTAGTGTTAGAGCTTCAGGCGTAACCACAAATCCTAAATTACGTACCGCCTCTGCGGCACTTTCAACCGTCGTTCCTATCACCGCAGCTGGTGAGTTAATGGCAAAATAAACGCCTGGATCCAAGATCGTTGCACAGATCATCGCCATGATTGCGACAAATGATTCCATCAACATACCGCCGTATCCGATCATCCGGATATCGCGTTCATTATTTACGAGCTTAGGTGTAGTTCCTGATGAAACCAATGCATGGAAACCTGAAATTGCACCACAGGCAATGGTAATAAATAAGAATGGGAAAAGTGATCCAGAGAATACAGGTCCCGTGCCATCTACGAAGTGGGTAATTGCAGGCATTTTTAATTCAGGCATCGCAAATACGATACCCAATGCTAAACCTGCAATCACGCCAATTTTCAAGAAAGTCGATAAATAATCACGTGGAGCCAATAACAACCATACTGGTAATACAGAAGCGATGAAACCGTAGATAATCAATGCCCATGTTAACTCTGTACCAGATAAAGTGAATAATTGCCCCCAATAAGGATGTTGAGCAATATTTTCACCGTAGATGATACCGAGCATCATCAGTACAAAGCCAATGATTGAAACTTCGGCAATCTTTCCTGGACGGATATATCGCATATATACGCCCATAAATAATGCAATTGGAATGGTGGCAGCAATACTAAACACACCCCATGGACTATTGGTTAATGCTTTAACCACCACGAGTGCAAGCACAGCTAGGATAATGATCATTACCCCTAATGCGCCAAGCATCACAATAATTCCTGCAAATGAACCCAGTTCTTGTTTTGCCATTTCACCCAGTGAACGTCCGTCACGGCGTGTAGAAATAAATAAAACTAGAAAATCTTGGACTGCACCTGCCAGTACAACACCGACTAACAGCCAAATCGTTCCTGGTAAATAACCCATTTGCGCAGCAAGAATAGGCCCAACTAACGGACCAGCACCTGCAATCGCAGCAAAGTGATGACCAAACAGAACACTTTTATTTGTAGGCACATAATCTAGACCATCCGCTAGACGGTGCGCAGGTGTTAAACGCCGAGCATTTAACTCGAATACTTTATTAGCAATAAATAAACTATAAAAACGATATGCAATACTGTAAACACAGACTGCAGCGAGTACGAGCCAAACTGCGTTGACATGTTCTCCACGACTAACCGCTAATATTCCAAAGGATACTGCACCGATTATGGCCACAATAATCCAAATCAATTTCGAAGTCATGGATGACTTCGGTTGTATTTGATCCATATCAAACCCTCATTATTTCGTATTTGCAATCAGCTCAATTTTATTATTCGTGTTACTGCTGTTTTCCCTTGCGACTATACTCCTCAATAATTCTTCTTTACCTTAGACCTTGGCATTAAAAAAGGGATGATTGTCATCATCCCTTTCGATAATAGTATAAATTTACACCATTATGCACGTTCTAAGTATTCACCAGTACGTGTATCAACACGAACGCTTTCTTCTTGTTGAACGAATAATGGAACACGTACTACAGCACCTGTTTCAAGTTTCGCTGGTTTACCACCACCGCCAGAAGTATCACCACGTACGCCTGGATCAGTTTCAACAATTTTTAATACCACGAAGTTAGGTGCATTCACTGTTAAAGGAACACCATTCCATAACATGATTGTGCATTTTTCGTTTGAATCGTCTTTCAACCATTTCGCAGCATCACCCATTGCAACTTTATCAGCCGCAATTTGCTCGAAAGTCACAGGATCCATGAAGTTCCATAGTTCGCCGTCGTTGTATAAGTAGTCCATTTCTACTTCTACGATATCTGCTGCTTCTAAAGAATCACCAGATTTAAATGTTTTTTCTAATACTTTACCTGATTTAAGGTTACGTAATTTAACACGGTTGAACGCTTGGCCTTTACCTGGTTTAACGTATTCGTTTTCCATGATTGAGCATGGGTTACCATCAAGCATTACCTTAAGGCCAGACTTGAAATCGTTCGTAGAATAATAGGCCATGAGAGGCTCACTCCAAACTTACTAACTTTAATCTATTAATGCGATGGGCTGCTACACTGTCATTTAGCAAGTCTGACAGGTGCATGATATGCCACATGCACATGCATTTATGTTGCGTATTCTAAATGACCAACCTACTCTGCCGCAATGATAAATTCCGAAATACAACGTTTAAGCTGTCTAAGTTCCATGCAGAACTACTGTTGTAGACTTAATTTGATCATCTTTAGGCTTGAGTATTTTCATCCCGACATTCAATAAAGAAGGCTTAATCAGGACACAACTGAGTTTTTCAATGGGTTTTGATTTAAAATGAAGCCTTTCATCTCCCTCTAAATTTAAACTGTATGACCCACTATTTGTATCAAGAGCAACATTGGCAAAATCAACTCAGCGATTTAATCACTGACCCACATGAGCTCATTGAACTCTTGGAATTGCAACCTGAAGATTTAATACATGGTGCAATTTTGGCATCAGCCCAATTTAAATTAAGAGTCCCTCGCGCCTTCGTCGCGAAGATGCAAAAATCTAATCCTGATGATCCACTGTTACTTCAAGTACTCCCTCATCATCTGGAATTAAATGAACATCCTGATTTTGTGACAGACCCCCTTGATGAGGAGGCTGCCAATTTAATTCCAGGTGTATTACATAAATATCAGTCACGTTTTTTACTGACTTTAACAGGTGCATGTGCTGTTCATTGTCGTTATTGTTTTAGACGTCATTTTCCATATCAAGAAAATTTACCTAAAAATGACGACTGGAAAAAAATACAAGACTACTTACTCGCTCATCCAGAAATCAATGAAGTGATCTTAAGCGGAGGGGATCCCCTAACACTTTCAAATCGTAAACTTGCCGTTTGGATCGATAGATTAAGTTCAATTCCACATCTTAAAATTTTGCGTATTCATTCTCGAGTTCCAATCGTTATCCCAAATCGGCTTGATGATGAACTTATTTCTCTGTTAAAAAACAGTAGGCTACGTATTATTCTAGTGGTACACTCAAACCATGCTACTGAAATTGATGACTTTACCGCTTCGAAATTAATGCAAATTTCACAACAAAATATTTTGGTGTTGAATCAAGCTGTGTTATTAAAAGGTATTAATGATCATCCTGATATTTTGGTTGATCTAAGTCATCGATTATTTGATGCGCGTGTGATGCCTTATTATTTACATGTGTTGGATAAAGTGAAAGGTGCTCAGCATTTTGATTTACCAAGTGAATCTATTGATTCAATCTATAAAGAGGTTTTGGCAAGGTTGCCTGGATACTTGGTTCCAAAGCTGGTTAGAGAAATTGCGGGAGAACAGAATAAAACACCGCTTTATGGAGTTGCCACTTTTTAGAGACTCATTCACATGCTTCAGGCTCAGATTTCAGAAATTTTTCACTATCCTACTGCCTTGACTCGAGATCAACTGAGTTTTGTAAATGCAAATGTTCAGGACTTGGGTTTTTGGGCATCTCAACTTTCAATTATGCAATTAGGTGACACCTCTGAAGCGGTGTTGAAAGCCCTATATGAAATCGCTGAACTCAAATGTTCGGAAACATTGCGCTTTGATCTTATTCAAGCGCTACACCCTTTGATCGAAAATATTTTAGAGAGACTTGAAAAAAACTTTTTAAATCAAGGTCTTTTTCTATCTGACCGTAACAAAGATATTATTGAATTAACCACTCGCTTGAGAACATTATTTGCTGATATCTACATAGATATTGCACAGCGCAGTGAAATGCAGCTAAAACAACAAAAGTTTTCTATTTTGAAGTTTGCTCAAAAGCGTAATGTGAAAACTGCACGACTCCTTTCCAGTTATTACGCTCTTCAACAATTGGGTTTATTGCTAGTACAACAACAGATGCTTTATCGTTCTGCCTTGTCTAAGCAATGGTTAATGACCCATTATCTGTATGATTTGGCATTAAAAAACCAAGAACACACGGTCAATATTAATTTATTGCAAGGC
>NZ_JFYL01000011.1 GCF_000632455.1 Acinetobacter sp. Ver3 | reverse complement strand
CCTAAATAGGCTCTTTTTTTTGCGTATATATCTTAAATAAATAATAGCTGGTCAATAGTCCTAGGGTGGAAAGACTTACGGTAACCCATGCGGCATTGGACCACTGGTGAGAAGACGAAACGAGAGCTGCTGTTGCTGGGGGAACAAGGAACTGCGCACATGCAGAAATTTGCAGCACTAAGCCCATACTGGATGCTGCTGCATTGACCTGTGGTGCGTATCTAAGCGTATTGGCAAAGACGGTCGTCGGAATAATGCCACCGATAAAAGAAAACAAAATAGCGCACAAATATTGCAACTCAAAAATCAACCAATAGGGTTGTGAAAATACAACCCAGCTACATAAAATTAGACTTAAAAAACTAAATTGAAGTAATTTAAAAGGAGATATGCCTTTTTGAAGTAATACGCCTGCGCCAAAGGTTCCACCTAAGTTAGATAATACAACCATTGACACCAAAATTCCTGCAAGCTTTAAATCCATATTGAATGAGACATACAAGCTGGGTAAAAAACCTGTGAGTGTGATCCATTGACTGGTATAGCAAGCAAAGATAACGGCTAGACAGAGAATGGGTGGATGGGTCACGGTGGCTTTAACAATAGATAAAAAAGAGTTGGAGGTTGATGTGTTCAGTGGTGCTGTTGTTACAGTGGTTTGTTTATCGTCATAACGTAAAAAATGGTAAATCATCAAGGCAACAAGCCAACACAAGGCACCAAATAATGCCCAAATGTGTTGCCAACTGAGCCATTCGAGTAATACAGGAATGGTCAAAATAGCAAGACTAACCCCAACTCCCATATAAGAACTCCATAACCCCATTTTAAAATTCATGGTTTCAGGTGTGCTTAGGCGTTTTAAAATTGCGGGAGCGCAAAGACTAATGGTGAGAAATCCAATACCTTCCATAAATCGAAAAAAATAAAGGCTAACACTATGATCAATCCATAAGCCTGCAAAACTACTCATCCCCAATAGAATGAGTGCAAAAATAAGGCATTTTTTGAGTCCTATTTTCTCAGATACAGCACCAATACACAGGGCAAATAGCATTCCAGCACCTTGAACCAGTGATAAGGATAGGCCTGCTTGGGTGAAACTTAGATTTAAATCTTTTTGAAGAATTGGAATAACAGCAGAAAGTTTACCGACATGAATTGCAGCAAGGTAGCCTGCCAAAATAATCCAAATGTCATAAGGTGATATTTTTGACATTTGCGTTTAAAAATCCTTTTATTCGCGAGCTGAATCTCAATGAGATATAGCAATATCATAAATAGAACTGTTGCCTCATACCATTTAGACATAAGTTTATATCCAATATGGCGGTAGCGAAGATACGAAGGAACAATAGAACCAATACTGTGGTGGTTTTTAATGTGCACATTAATCATTATTCTGGTGCGTTATAAACTAGATCGAATGGTAAAATACATAAAAAAGGCACACCTCATAATAAATCTAGTTTAAACTCTGAAATCATATGAAAAAAACAATTAAAGGCTCCGTGAAAAAAAGTAAATAAACTTTCATGGATATACGATTGTGATTACAATTGATACCTTATATAAAATTTTCTGTTAGCTCTTAGATTTGAAGAATTAGACCGTGACACAAGCTCAGCATAAACAACCTAAACATGTCATGATGATGGCTGCAGGTACAGGTGGACATGTATTTCCTGCCCTAGCAGTTGCTCAGGAATTACAACAGCAAGGTGTCGAAGTGTCATGGTTGGCAACGCCCTCAGGTATGGAAAACCGCTTGCTTAAAAATCACCAAATTCCAATTTATCAAATTGATATTCAGGGTGTGCGTGGCAATGGAATCGTCCGTAAGCTGCAAGCCCCTTTTAAAATTTTAAGAGCAACGCTTAGCGCAATGCGCTATATGAAACGATTAAACGTAGATGCAGTCGCTGGTTTTGGAGGTTATGTTGCAGGTCCTGGTGGTTTGGCTGCGCGTATTCTTGGTATTCCTGTCATCATTCATGAGCAAAATGCAGTAGCGGGTTTCACCAATACCCAATTGGCTCGTGTTGCTAAAACGGTCTGTCAGGCATTCCCGAAAACATTTCCAGAAAATCATAAAATCGTGACTACAGGTAATCCCGTACGTAAGGAAATTTCTGCGATATTGAGTCCTGCTTGGCGATATCAAGAGCGAGAAAAAGCCAATCAACCTATTCGTATTTTAATTGTAGGCGGCTCCTTGGGCGCACAAGCATTGAATGAGCGCGTACCCGAAGCACTGAAACAATTAGATGTTCCTTTAAGTGTTTATCATCAGTGTGGTCAAAATCATCCTGATAGCACGCGGGCACGTTATGCCGATGCTCCTGATCATTTACAGGTAGAAGTTCAACCGTTTATTGAAAATATGGCGGAAGCCTATGCCAATGCCGATCTTGTAATCTGTCGTGCTGGTGCACTGACGGTTACTGAGATTGCTACTGCGGGTGTTGCAGCCGTATTTGTACCTTTGCCAAGTGCAGTAGATGACCACCAAACCGCGAATGCCAAATTCCTAGCAGATATTAATGCTGCAAAAATTTGTCCACAAGCGACACTCACTCCTGATTCATTAAAAGCAGTTTTATTGCCACTCATGAACCGTACATTGTTGACGGAAATGGCTGTTAAAGCACGTCAACAAGCTCAACCAGATGCAACTCAGCGTGTGGTTGCTTTAATTCAAGATTTGTAAGTTTTTAGAGAAAATTATGTCTTCAACGAACCCAGCTGATAAAGCAAAAAACCTGATTAAGATTCCTGAAATGCGCCGTATCAAACATATTCATTTTGTGGGTATTGGTGGTGCAGGAATGTGCGGGATTGCGGAAGTCTTAAAAAACCAAGGCTATAAAGTTTCAGGGTCGGATATTAAAGCCTCTAAAACCACTGCACAGCTTGAAGAAAATGGCATTAAAGTTCATATCGGACACGCTGCTGATAATATTGACGGTGCGAATGTATTGGTTGTATCGACTGCGATTGACCAAGAAAATCCAGAAATTAAAGCAGCGATTGAAACACGTATCCCTGTAGTTCGTCGTGCGGAAATGTTGGGTGAGTTGATGCGTTACCGTCATGGTATTGCGGTTGCAGGTACACATGGTAAAACCACAACGACAAGTTTGGTGACCTGTATGCTTGCTGAAGAAAATATGGATCCGACTTATGTGATTGGTGGTTTGCTTAATCGCTCTGGAGTAAATGCTGCTTTAGGTGCGAGTCGTTATATTGTAGCTGAAGCAGATGAATCTGATGCTTCATTCCTATATTTAGAACCAATGGCCGCTATTGTCACCAACATTGATGCTGATCATATGGACACTTATGGTGGTAGCTTCGATGTTTTGAAAGATACTTTTGTTCAATTCTTGCAGAAGCTTCCGTTCTACGGTTTAGCCGTAGTGTGTGGCGATGATCAAAATATTCGTGAAATCATGCCACGTATTGGTCGACCTGTTTTAACTTATGGTTTTAACGAAGATAACGATATTCGTGCTGTAGATGTGGTACAAGAAGGGATGCAATCACATTTTACTGTGCTTCGTAAAAACAAAGAGCCACTCAAGTTAACCATTAATATGCCTGGTTTGCATAACATCCTTAATGCGTTAGCTGCGATTGGTGTGGCAACTGATGAAGGTGTATCTGATGCTGCAATCGCTCGTGCTTTAGAAAGTTTTAGTGGTGTAGGGCGTCGTTTCCAAATTCAAGGTGAATTTGAGTTAGGTGATGGAACGGTCAAACTGGTTGATGATTATGGTCACCATCCAAAAGAAGTTGAAGCAACGATTAAAGCTGCGCGTGCAAGTCATCCTGATCGTAGACTTGTGATGATGTTCCAACCTCACCGTTTTAGCCGTACACGTGATTGTTTTGATGATTTCGTTGATGTCTTGTCACAAGTCGATCAATTACTGCTATTAGAAGTATATTCTGCAGGTGAAAAGCCGATTGTTGGTGCAGATAGTCGCTCATTGGCAAGAAGTATCCGATTGCGTGGTGATGTTGAACCCATCTTGATTGATCCAGTAGAAGGGAATTTGCCAAATGTGATACAAAAAGTGTTACAAGCAAATGACTTGTTATTGACTCAAGGTGCGGGTAACGTTGGAGCAATTTCAATTGAGCTTGCTCAGAACCAGCTCTATTTAAAATAATCGTCGTTTGATGATTTGGCTAAATTGAAAATTTTATAAGTTTAAGGAACTAAACGTGTCAAATGCTTCTAAATTCGGCAAAGTTGCTGTATTGCTTGGTGGTAAATCTGCAGAGCGTGAGGTGTCATTAGATAGTGGTAAGGCTGTACTTGAAGCATTGGTACGTTCAGGGGTGAATGCAGAGGGTTTTGACCCTCAAGAACGCAGTGTGACTGAACTGGTAAATTACGATCGTGCATTTATTGTGTTACATGGTCGTGGTGGAGAAGATGGTCAAATCCAAGGCGCATTAGAGTGGTTAAATATTCCATATACTGGAACTGGTGTGCAGGGGTCGGCTATCGGAATGGATAAAGTAAAGACCAAGCAAATTTGGCAAGGTTCTGAACTTCCTACAGCGCCATACCGCATTGTTTCTAAAGATACTGATGCACAAGCACTCGTTGCAGAGCTTGGATTACCACTGATTATCAAACCCGTGCACGAAGGCTCGAGTGTGGGCATGAGTAAGGTTGAGAAAGCAGAGGATTTAGCTGAAGCAATTAAAAAAGCGACTCAACATGATGCCGTGGTCATGGCTGAGAAGTGGATTACAGGTCGTGAATTTACGATTTCATTTTTAAACGGACAACCATTACCAGTCATCCGTTTACAACCTCCAGCTGATGTAGCCTTTTATGATTATGAAGCTAAATACCAACGTAATGATGTTGAATATGGTATCCCTTGTGGTTTGAGTGAAGCTGAAGAAAAAAGTTTACAAGCGCTTTGCTTACGAGCGTTTCAAGCTGTTGGGGCAAGTGGTTGGGGTAGAATTGATGCTATGCAGGACGAGCAAGGTCAATTTTGGCTGCTAGAAGTGAATACTGTTCCAGGCATGACCAGTCATTCATTGGTACCAAAAGCAGCTCAAGCAGTAGGTTATAGTTTTGAAGATTTGTGTTTGGCTATTTTAGAGCAAACCTTAGCGAAAGAATCACACTAAGTTATGGCTCAACTACCTCCATCGATGCGTCGCAAACGTGCGGCGATTACATCGATTCATGACAAACCACCGACTCGCAAAGAGAAAATGATTAATGCGGGTGGTTGGGTCATGCTTATTTTTGCATGTTGTGTACTTTTGGTCGGGATTTATGGCTTATATAGCGTCATGACCAGTGCAAAGGTAGCATCTTTGGATGTGGTTGGTCTGCAAGCCGAGCCTGAAATTAGTCAAGTGAAACAGCAGTTAATGCCTACCATTACAGGCAATTATTTTACTGCTGATCTTGAGCAAATTCGTGATAAGGCATTAGAGATTTCTTGGGTAGATCGAGTGGTCATTTCTAGAGCTTGGCCAGACGGTATTAAGGTTCGTGTTATTCCGAAACATCCGATTGCACGTTGGGGAACAGGACGTCTGTTAAGTGATCAGGGTGTGGTCTATACAGAGGCATATTCTAGAAATCACGCAAATTTACCACTTATGCATGGTCCGTCAGATCAGTCAAAAGTCATGATGAGACGTTATCATGAAATTAATCAACTGTTTAGTCCAGTGAATCTGCGTTTGAAAGAGCTATATTTAACAGATCGTCGGACATGGTTTATGCAGTTCGATTCGGGTTTACGTATTATTGTGGATCAGGATCAGACCATGAGCAAACTGCAACGATTGAGTCACTTATCTCAAGCAGATCTGAAAGTGGTTTGGCCAAGAGTTTCAGCGATTGACTTACGTTACCGTAATGGCTTGGCGATTCAATGGAAAAATGCGACACCACCAAAGATTATAAATGGTCAGTTTGTTGTAACCATTAATGACATTAACATTGCAGATTCAAGAGTTGCAAAGCCATAATACGTGGCTTTAAAAATAGGCATAAGCCAGATATAAACAATGAAGAAAATGGTAGTGAATCATGAATGAGGCTGTTCCCTCAGTTGTTGCGATAGACATTGGGACACATAAAGTTTCAGTTCTAATTGGTAAAGTGCATGCGCCGGATAATATCCAGGTCATCGGTATGGCGACTGCGCGAAATAAAGGCATGAACAAAGGAAAAATTGTTAGCCTTGAAAAAGTGATCTCTGCGATTAAGAATGCGGTACAAGAAGCAGAAGATATGGCGGAGTGTCGTGTGCATTCAGCATGGGTATCGATCCCGAGTACAGAACTGCAAAGTGCTTATGCGACAGGCCGGACACCGATTTCTAATCCAGAACGCACCATTACGACTTCAGAAGTGGTTAAAGCTTTAGAAATGGCAAAAGCCAGTCATTTAACTTCTGATCATTATCTTGCAAGTGCAGTCCCATTGGGTTTTGAGTTGGATGATTCACCTGAGTGGGTGCATAATCCAATTAACCTTTCAGCAAATAGCATGACGGCGCATTATCAACTCATGATGCTACCAATCAGCACCATGCAAAATTTAGATCGTGCAATGAAAGGCGCCAATATTTTTGTCGAAAAGATGGTGATTTCATGTTTAGCAACGGCTGAAGGTGCATTGCTGAAAGATGAAAAAGAGTATGGTGTATGCTTATTGGATATTGGAGCTGGTACAACCAATATTGCAGTTTATATTGAAGGTCATTTAGTGCTAGCACACACCATTCAACGTGGTGGTGAAAATGTAACGCGTGATATCGCCGCAGTATTGCAAACGACGACCGAAGAAGCTGAACGACTCAAATTGCTTTACGGTTGTGTTGATTTACAGCAAGTCAAACCTGAACATATGATCGAGTTTGAAGCGATCGATGGTCCTCAAGCGATCAGTCGGATTGAGCTATCAGAGATTATTATTGCACGTTACGAAGAAATTCTTTCTATGGTGCGTGATGAGTTACAACAACGTGGTGCGCTACAAAGTTTATATCACGGTGTAGTTTTAAGTGGTGATGCATGCCAGATTGAGGGTATGATCACATTATCACGTCGTATGTTGGGTGTTTCTGCTCATTTAGGCAACCCTCCGCTACAAGTATATGCGGATGATCAACATTTACCTGCATTAAGACGTTCAATGTATTCTACCGCAACAGGACTGCTGTTATTTAGTCAAAGCGATTTACAAGAATCGGTTGAGCAACCTGAAGAAGTGAATAAGCGTCCATTATTAGAGCGCATAGCGAATGGTTGGAATGCGTTTAATAACAAATTGAAAGGTATTTTTTAAGTTTAGTTTTTAAGGGAGTATTGTTTGCAACTTGTAAGAGCAACTTCATGTGCTTGACAAGAATGTGATTGCAACGCATCCTAAAAACAAATTTTTATTATTGAAGATCAAGGCAGTATACGGGCTTAAGTGACTGCCAAATTTATTAGGAAAAGTTAAGGTCATGGCTTCATTTGAATTTTTAGAAGATGAACAAACCGATAATAACGGTCAAGCCCGTTTTACTGTGTTTGGTGTTGGTGGCGGTGGTGGTAATGCCGTACAACACATGGTGCAATCTGATATCAAAGGCGTGAAATTTGTTTGTGCAAATACAGATAAACAAGCTTTGGATCGTATGAATGCGCCATTCAAAATCCAATTGGGCCAACAAAGTACGCGTGGACTAGGTGCAGGAGCAAATCCTGATGTCGGTCAAATTGCAGCAGAAGAAAGTCGCGAATTAATCCGTCAGCATCTGGAAGGTGCAGATATGGTATTTGTTACTGCCGGCATGGGTGGTGGTACTGGTACTGGTGCAGCACCAGTCGTGGCTGAAATAGCACAAGAAATGGGTATTTTGACGGTTGGTGTTGTCACCACTCCATTTAACTTCGAGGGTCGTCGTCGTCAACGTTCTGCTGAAAAAGGGATCGAAGAACTTGAAAAGCATGTTGACTCATTGATTATCATTCCAAACCAACGCCTACTTAGCGTTTATGGTGATATCTCAATGCAAGATGCTTATCGCAAAGCGGATGATGTCTTGCTTAACGCGGTACGAAGTATCTTTGATTTAGTTGTGCGTCCTGGTCATATCAACCTTGACTTCGCCGATTTAAAAACAGCGATGAGCACACGCGGTTATGCGATGATGGGTGAAGGTAAGAGTAGCGGTCCAGATCGTGCTGAAGATGCAGCGCGTCTTGCGATTCGCAGTCCGTTGCTTGACAACGTAAATATTATGAACGCGAAGGGTGTTTTAATTAATATCACTGGCGGTAATGATGTTACCTTGCGTGAAACTGAAATTATCACAGATGTTGTCAATCAAATTGTTGATCTGGATGAAGGTGAAGTCTTCTTTGGTACAGTATTTGATCCAGATGCGCGTGATGAAATCCGTGTTACAGTGATTGCGACAGGTTTAACTCGTAATGCGAATGAAACAGAAGTGAAGCGCCGTGCGCCAGTGAGTGTAAACCCATCAGTTGGTGGACAAGCTGCTGCTTTGGATGAAGATGATGTTCCAGCAATCAGTAAACGTCAGAATCAAGAGAGTGTAGCCCCTGAGCCTTCTGCAGCGCCTCGATCTGCACCAATGAGCATTCAAGATTATCTTAAAAATCAACAGCGTAAATAACATGTAACATAATGTGTTTACGATGATCAAACAGAAAAGGTGGCGCTTATGCCACCTTTTTGATTTTTATCAATGGCTAAATGTGCTAACGTATACTAGATTTTAGATGAATATTGAAGAAACATGTTGAAACAACGCACCCTGAAACGAGTCGTGAAAGCGAGTGGTATCGGATTACACAGTGGGCAAAAAGTAATGATTAACTTTGTACCACATGTAGCTGATGGGGGTATTGTTTTTCGTCGTATTGATTTAAATCCGCCCGTAGATATCCCTGCTAATGCGATGCTGATTCAAGAAGCATTTATGTGTTCAAATTTGGTACAAGAAAATGCCAAAGTTGGGACTATCGAACATATTATGAGTGCGATTGCAGGTCTTGGTATTGATAATCTGATTATTGAAGTATCAGCTTCAGAAGTTCCAATTATGGATGGAAGCGCCGGTCCATTTATCTATTTACTCATGCAAGGTGAGTTGATGGAGCAAGAAGCGCCTAAAAAATTTATAAAAATATTAAAGCCTGTAGAAGCATTAATTGACGATAAGCGCGCTATTTTTAATCCGCATGATGGTTTTCAACTTAATTTTACGATTGATTTCGATCACCCAGCCTTTGCCAAAGAATATCAGTCTGCCAGTATTGATTTCTCAACGGAAACATTTGTTTATGAAGTCAGTGAGGCACGTACTTTCGGCTTTATGAAAGATTTGGATTATCTTAAGGCGAATAATTTAGCTTTGGGTGCTAGTTTAGAGAATGCAATTGGTGTTGATGATTCAGGTGTCGTGAACGAAGAAGGCTTACGATTTGTTGATGAATTTGTACGTCATAAAATATTAGATGCGGTGGGTGATCTTTATTTACTCGGACATCAAATTATTGCGAAGTTTGATGGTTACAAATCTGGACATGCACTCAATAATCAACTGCTTCGCAATGTTCAGAGTGATCCATCTAATTATGAAATTGTAACATTTGATGACGAAAAGTCTTGTCCAATTCAATATGTAAGTGTGATCTAAGTCATTGTCTTCAGGTTAAATGTTATAGTGTAACATTGTTAAGTGTGACTTAATTTGCCTTTAAAATAGTGAATGACGTTTAAATCAAATGGTCCTGTTACTTTTTATTGCTTGCCAAACGTATCATAGCTTGGCTAAGCTTAGGATCGTTCACAAAACTAGCAGCGTTGAGTAACATTTCTTGCGTTGTCGGACATAAAGAAGTTTTGGAATTTTCAGTTTGTGTTTGGGGAATTTCTTTTTTTGCTCGAAGACGAACTTGGATTTTTTGTAAATCTTTGAGTTCAGGGATTTGTGATAACTGAGAAATATACTGTTTTTGAAGGTAACCGAGTTGACTAATCATGGCTTGATTTTCACCGGTGATGGTCAAAATACCGTATTGATAACAGACAACTTGCCATTGTTCATTTTTGGGCAATAGCGGTTGAATTAATTTTGTAAGTCTCTGCCAGTCAGCAACTTGCTTTGTGAGAAACGATAAGTTTCCTGTTTTTATGTGTTGTCTTGTTTGTTGAAACATATTTTTTGGTTCTGACATACATTGTTCCTACATTGTTTTGTCTTAATCTTAAACGCTTGTTTCTTTCGATATCAAGGAAGAGATCACACAAGAGACTTGAGTAAGAACAGTTTAATGAGGTTTATATGTATACGCGACGTATTTTATTAGCGTTTTCTTTAGCAGCTTCAGCAGCTTCGGTTGCATTTGCAGATTTAGTTCAATTAGATGCCACACAAGCCTCCAATTCTGATCGATTGGAAGAGTTAACAAGAACACTATCACAAGGTTCTTATAGTCATCCTGATGACATGGACATTCCAGCGACAGCACAAGTCGATGTGAAAGTTCGAGCAAAGGCGGATCCAATCGAATTAAATAATGCGCTGCTTAATAGTAAATACCCTGCTCAAAAAACTACGACGACAAGTTCAAATCGTTACTCTTCAAATAATGCATATTCATGGTTAGTGACCCACCCACTTCCAAGTGGTCGTGTCAGTTCAAATTATGGCGGCCGAACAATGGGCGGACGTGCTGAAAACCATTCTGGTTTGGATCTTGCGGCACCAACAGGAACTCCAATATATGCAACTGGTCCAGGAATAGTGACTAAATCAGGTTGGGGCACAGGTTATGGTCAATATGTCGAAATCAACCACGGTAATGGGTATATCACACGATATGCACATGCTTCACGCTTAATTGCTAAAGTAGGTGATAAAGTCACTGCTGGTGAGCATATTGCCAATGTAGGTTGTACTGGACGCTGTACTGGTCCTCACTTACATTATGAAGTGGTCAAAGATGGTCAGCGTAAAAATCCTTCAACTTACCTAGCGATGTTGCCTTAATTAATTATCAAACCTCATTAATACACATCCATTGTTAAGTCATTTGAATAAATCGCCAAGCATAGTCTTGGCGATTTTCGTTTTTGCAGTCAGGTCACCTGACTAAATTCAAGATTAAAATAAAGCTTTGTATAAAAAAACAGCAGAATTGGCGTTTTAGTGTTAATTTGTGTAATAAATGGTCAAGTACTATTTATTATCGAAATATTATTCTAATGTCGTATTCATTTATAGCCATAACTGCGTATCGCGAAAATATGTTAAATATAGGGCATACAAATAGGCATGAATATAGGTGTAATATGGCGTATTACGGTGATACCGACGCACAAGAAACCCAAGAGTGGCAGGACGCTTTTGACTCTGTTTTACAGCATATGGGGACGGAAAGAGCAGCCTTTCTTCTTGAAAAACTGTATCAACGTGCGATTGCGAAACATGTTCCCATTCAGCGTCTAAATACTCCTTACTTAAATACGATTTCAGTAGAAGAGCAACCTGCAATGCCTGGTGATCCAGATATGGAGCGCCGAATTCGTGCTTTGATTCGTTGGAATGCTTTAGCAATGGTGCTTCGCGCCAATAAAACAGGCGACGATCTTGGTGGTCACTTAGCCAGCTTTGCATCTTCTGCAACTTTATATGATGTTGGCTTTAACCATTTCTTCCGTGCCAACAGTGATAACTTCGGCGGTGACATGATTTATTATCAAGGTCACTGTGCACCAGGGATTTATGCGCGTTCATTTTTGGAAGGTCGTTTAACTGAAGAGCATCTGAACAATTTCCGTCGTGAAGTTGATGGTATTGGTTTACCTTCGTACCCACATCCGTACTTAATGCCAGACTATTGGCAGTTCCCAACGGTATCGATGGGTCTAGGTCCAATCATGTCCATTTATCAAGCACATATTCAAAAGTACTTGATGAACCGCGGTTTGATTAAAGAAGAAGATCGTAAGGTTTGGGCTTATCTCGGCGATGGTGAGATGGATGAACCAGAAAGTACTGGTGCAATCTCGTTGGCAGGTCGTGAAAAGCTAGACAACTTGGTTTGGGTTGTAAACTGTAACTTGCAACGTTTAGATGGTCCAGTTCGTGGTAATGGTAAGATCATCCAAGAACTTGAGTCTTTATTCCGTGGTGCAGGTTGGCGCGTGATTAAAGTAGTATGGGGTCGTCATTGGGATCCACTACTTGCTAAAGATGAATCTAGTGCGCTTAAAGCCATTATGGAAGAAGCTGTAGATGGTGATTATCAGCGTTATCAAGTGAAAGGTGGTGCTTATACACGTGCACACTTCTTTGGTAAATATCCTGAAGCTGAAGAGTTAGTTAAACACTTAAGTGATGAAGATATCGATAATTTAAATCGTGGCGGTCACGATCCTTACAAAGTATATGCTGCTTATGCAGAAGCCATGAAATCTACAGGTCAGCCAACGGTTATTCTCGCGAAAACTGTTAAAGGTTACGGCTTATCTGAAGAAATTGAAGCGGTCAATAAAACGCATCAAATCAAGAAAATGCAACTTGAATCGCTTAAATATGTACGTAATCGTTTCAACTTGCCATTTACCGATGAGCAACTTGAAGAAGTTCCATTTTATCGCCCAAGTGAAAACTCGCCTGAAATTAAGTATATGAAGGCTCGCCGTGAGGCATTAGGTGGTTACTTACCAGCACGTCGTAAAGAGAGCGAATCTTTAGCGATTCCTGAGTTGTCTGTATTTGATGCAGTGTTAGCTGGTTCTAATGGTAAGCAACAATCAACGACCATGGTGATGGTACGTTTAATCTCTGCACTACTGAAAGAAAAAGCAATTAAAGACCGTGTGGTACCAATTGTTCCAGATGAGGCGCGTACTTTCGGTTTAGAAGGGATGTTCCGTCAATTGGGCATTTATGCCGCGCACGGTCAAAAATATACCCCTGAAGATCAAGAGCAGTTGATGCATTACCGTGAAGCGAAAGATGGTCATATGCTTCAAGAGGGGATCAATGAAGCAGGTGCGATGAGTGCTTGGGCTGCTTTAGGAACAAGTTATTCAACCAATAACCTTCCTATGATCCCGATGTACATGTATTACTCAATGTTTGGCTTCCAACGTATTGGTGATATTGCATGGGCGGCAGGTGATGCACAGGCGCAAGGTTTCTTATTGGGTGCAACTGCTGGTCGTACTACGCTGAATGGTGAAGGTCTACAGCATCAAGATGGTCACTCACATATTCTTGCGAATACGATTCCAAATTGTATTTCTTATGATCCATGTTTCGGATATGAACTTGCGGTGATTGTACATGACGGTCTAAAACGCATGTATGTGGATCAGGAGCGTGTGTTCTATTACTTAACTGTAATGAATGAGAACTATGAGCATCCAGCGATGCCACAAGGTGCTGAAGAAGGCATTAAACGTGGTATGTATTTACTTGAGGAAGATGAAAAAGCCACAGTTCAGCTTTTAGGTTCAGGTGTAATTCTGCGTGAAGTGATTAAAGCGGCTCAAATCTTACGTGATGAATATCAAATTCATTCGAATGTCTATAGCGTAACAAGCTTTAATGAGCTTGCACGTGATGGTATGGCGTGCGAAGAATATAATCGTTTACATCCACTTACTGAAGATGTGAGAGAAGCATGGGTGTCGAAGCAGTTGCGTGGTACGAAAGGTATCGTCGTTTCTGCAACTGATCATATGCGTGCTTACAGTGAGCAAATTCGCGCTTACCTTCCAGATAATCGTCCATTTGTAGCATTAGGTACAGACGGTTATGGTCGCTCAGATACACGTGCAAAACTTCGTAGCTACTTTGGTGTAGATGCTGCGCATATTGTGGTTGCGACATTGAAGAAACTTGCTGACGAGGGTGAAGTAGATGCGCGTCTAGTTAAGGATGCGATTTCTAGCTTTGAATTAGATACTGACCGTCCAGTCGCTTGGGCACCTCAAACAACGCCTGAACTTCACGCTGTAGCTGACTACAAAGAGGAGAACTAAGCATGCAAATTACGACTCCTGATATTGGTGTAGATAAAGCCACAGTGGCTGAAATTTTGGTCAAAGTGGGTGATACGATTAGTGTCGATGACAGCATTGTTTTGTTGGAGTCTGACAAAGCATCTGTTGAAGTGCCAAGCACTTCAGCAGGTGTGGTGAAAAGTATTCTGGTGAGCCTTGGTGACGAAGTTGCTGAAGGTGCGGCTTTGGTAGAGCTTGAAGCGGAGGGGCAAACGTCATCTGAAGCACCTACAGCACAAGTTGAAGAATCGAAAGCACAAGCTCACGCAGAACCTGTAGCCCAATCTCAAGCGGAAGCGCCTAAAGCAGCATCAACGGCGTCTGAAACCGTTGATGTACAAGTACCAGACATTGGTGTTGAAAAAGCCACTGTGGGTGAGATCTTGGTTGCGGTTGGCGACGAAATTGATGCCGATCAAAGTATCATTGTCGTTGAGTCTGACAAAGCGACAGTTGAAGTTCCAAGTGCTGTTGCGGGTACAGTTGAATCGATTGAAATTTCAGTCGGTGATACAGTGAAAGAAGGTGTTGTGATTCTGAAAGTGAAAACAGCAGCTTCAGCATCAACCGCGGCGCAATCTTCTGCAGAAACTACACCGACGACTGTTCCATCTGCAGAGGCACCACCTGCAGAATCAACAAAAGCGACAGTTGCTTCAGCGCCAGCAGGTAAAATTGAGATTGCTGTCCCTGACTTAGGTGTAGACAAAGCTGCTGTAGCTGAAATTTTAGTGGCTGTTGGTGATAAGGTTGAAAAAGACCAAAGCATCATTGTGGTTGAATCAGATAAAGCGACCGTTGAAGTACCAAGTACCACCACAGGTGTGATTACCGCAATTCATATTGAATTGGGTCAAAATGTGTCTGAAGGTGTGGCTTTAGTCACGATTGAAGCTGAAGGTCAAGCAACCCCAGTTACAGAAGCCCCTGTATCAGCACCAGTGACTACAAAAGCGGAAGCACCAAAAGCTGCCCCTGCGCAAGCAGCGGTTGCTCCTGTACAAACAGCAGCCCCTTCAGCAGATAAACTGACCAAAGAGCAAAATGCAGCAAATGCCAAAGTATATGCTGGTCCTGCGGTACGTAAGTTGGCGCGTGAGCTTGGTGTTGTGTTGGCAGAAGTCAAAGCTTCTGGTCCACATGCACGCTTAATGAAAGAAGACATCTTTGCGTATGTGAAAACACGTTTAACTGCACCAGCACCTGTAACTGCTGCACCGACAGTTGCTGCACCAGCAGGATTGCCTAAATTACCAAGTTTTGATGCCTTTGGTGGTGTAGAAGAAAAAGCGTTAACACGTTTACAGCAAGTGTCTATTCCACAGTTGTCATTGAACAATTATATCCCGCAAGTGACCCAATTCGATGCGGCAGATATTACGGAACTTGAAACATGGCGAAATGAGCTTAAAGGCAACTTTAAGAAAGAAGGCATTAGCCTGACCATTATGGCATTCATCATCAAAGCTGTAGCGCATTTGCTAAAAGAAGAACGTGAGTTTGCAGGTCACTTGTCTGATGATGGCAAAACCGTATTACTGCGTAAAGAAATCCATATGGGCATTGCTGTTGCCACACCAGATGGTTTAACAGTGCCTGTGCTACGTAATCCAGATCAAAAATCAATTAAGCAAATCGCAGTTGAACTCGGTGAGTTAGGTCAAAAAGCACGTGATAAGAAATTGTCACCGAAAGATCTGCAAGGTGCCAACTTCACGATTTCAAGCCTAGGCGCAATTGGTGGTACGGCATTCACTCCGCTTGTCAACTGGCCGCAAGTGGCAATCTTGGGTATTTCACCTGCAACGATGCAACCTGTGTGGAATGGACAAGGTTTTGATCCACGTTTAATGCTTCCATTGTCATTGTCTTATGACCATCGTGTCATTAATGGTGCTGATGCTGCTCGCTTTACTAATAAACTGACGAAGCTGGTTAAAGATATTCGTACATTGCTCATTTAAATATTTTTAACGTATTTTGTCTGCAGAATCAAAACCTCACTTCGGTGGGGTTTTTATTTGTAAAAACAAAAAGCCAGGCTTATAATGGATAAACTTCATTGGGGAGTAGCCGCTGTTCTGCAATAGAACAGGTGATGGTCAACATATTTGCTCTAAAACGAGCATGGTCATCATAGCAAAGAACCAAATGAGCTCTATTTGAGCTTTCTTTTGTTGGCAAGACCTTTGATTTACCATTCTGCGGATTTTTGGCTAGCAGGGATGGTGGGTCATTGGTATTTGTTATGCTAGCCAGAGAAAGACATCATGTATGAATTCCTTCTGTCTACAGGTATCGTCGCACTAGCTGAAATGGGTGATAAAACCCAATTGTTAGCTTTACTTCTTGCTGCACGCTTTCGTAAACCCGTTCCAATCTTAATTGCTATTTTGTTAGCGACAATTGTCAATCATGGAGTTTCCGCTGCTCTAGGACAATGGGTTACAACAATTTTAAGTCCCGAGATCCTCATGTGGATTCTAGCAATAGGATTTATTGCTATGGCTGCTTGGATGCTGGTCCCTGATGAACTAGAGGATGAGTCAGGAAGTATTCAAAAATGGCAAAAATTTGGCGTTTTTGGAGCGACGTTTATTTTATTTTTCTTGGCTGAAATTGGCGACAAAACGCAGATTGCGACAGTGGCACTTGCTGCACGTTTTGACAGTATCTGGTGGGTGATGGCTGGAACGACATTAGGTATGATGATCGCTAATGCGCCGGCAGTATTTATTGGTGATAAATTGGCGAATCGATTACCTATCTCCTTGATTCACAAAATTGGCGCAATAATTTTCCTTGTCATTGGTGTGGGCACTTTAGTGCAACATTATTGTTTATAAATGGTTGTATACGCATAAAGATCTGAATCTTCAAAAGATTTAGTTTATTTATAAATAGTATTGAAATAATGCACCATGAAAGTGATTCATAATGGTGCATTTTTTTAATGGAAGTTATTGATTAGTAAATAAATATAATAAAAAAATCTTGTTTTTGAAATTAAGTTTTTTAGGATTTCGTCACTAAAAAATTATTTTTAAGAGATTTAAAAATGCTCTCTCAGATTTCTGCACAGGATGCGTGTTTAAGTTGTGGTGCTTGTTGTGCCTATTTCCGTGTTTCATTTTATGGTGCGGAAGCGATGAACATCCCTACCGAGATGGTTGAGGATATTAACCCTGTATATGCTTGTATGGTGGGGACGAATCAAACTAACCCGCGATGCGTTGCTCTAGAAGGAGAAATAGGGAAGCAGGTCTCTTGCTCGATCTATACGGTTCGCAGTTCATCGTGTAGAGAGGTCCAAGCCGGAGATGCGCAATGTGCCAAAGCTCGACAAGCCCATCATCTGATCCCATTAATTGATATTGAAATTGTTCCATCGTCGAATGATGAGGATTACGATCAGGTCAGTTAATTTGAATGATTTAAAATATGCTTCTGTTTTATATGCTCTTATTATGATTTTTTTGGATAATAAATTGCATGAAAATAGGAGTGATGGGTAAATTTCATAAAATTGTCGATAATAAGAAATGAAATTTACCTTAAAATTTGTATATAATGGCGCACGGAAATTACCAGTGAGACTGTTATGTTGACCATCGTTCAAGACGCGTTAACTTTTGATGATGTCCTATTACTCCCTGCCTACTCTACTGTTCTCCCAAAAGATGTCTCTCTAAAGACACGTTTAACTCGCGGCATTAATTTGAATATCCCTCTTGTGTCTGCAGCAATGGATACGGTGACTGAATCCCGTATGGCAATTGCAATGGCACAAAATGGCGGTATTGGTATCCTTCATAAAAATATGGATATTGCAGCGCAAGCTGCTGAAGTACGCCGTGTGAAAAAATTCGAAGCAGGCATGGTGAAAGATCCAATTACAGTAACCCCTGAAACGACTGTGCGTGAGTTAATCGCAATTACGCAAGCGAACAATATCAGCGGTGTGCCAGTGGTGAAAGATGGCAAAGTAGTTGGTATTGTGACAGGTCGTGATACACGCTTTGAAACTAATCTTGAACAGCCAGTAAGCAACATCATGACTGGTCAAGATCGTTTGGTCACCGTTCGCGAAGGTGAATCGAAAGAAAACATTCAGGCACTTCTCCAAAAAAATCGCATTGAGAAAGTGATTGTTGTTGGCGAAAACAACGAACTAAAAGGTTTAATCACTGTAACAGATTTTAATAAGGCTGAGCTTTATCCAAATAGCTGTAAAGATGACTTAGGTCGTTTACGTGTGGGTGCTGCAGTTGGTACAGGTGTTGAAACTCCAAGCCGTGTTGAAGCATTGGTTGATGCGGGTGTTGACGTGATTGTAGTCGATACTGCACATGGTCACTCTGCTGGTGTTATCGAGCGCGTACGTTGGGTTAAAGCCAACTACCCACAAGTTCAAGTCATTGGCGGTAACATTGCGACTGGCGATGCTGCATTGGCTTTACTTGATGCAGGCGCAGATGCTGTGAAAGTAGGTATCGGTCCTGGTTCAATCTGTACGACTCGTATTGTTGCAGGTATTGGTATGCCACAAATTTCGGCGATCGATTCTGTTGCTAACGCACTGAAAGATCAAATTCCATTGATCGCAGACGGTGGTATCCGCTTCTCAGGTGATATGGCAAAAGCGATCGGTGCAGGTGCAAGTACGATTATGGTGGGTTCTTTACTTGCTGGTACTGAAGAAGCACCAGGTGAAGTTGAATTCTTCCAAGGTCGTTATTACAAAGCTTACCGTGGCATGGGTTCATTGGGTGCAATGGCGGGTGCAACAGGTTCTGCGGATCGTTATTTCCAAGACTCTAAAGCAGGTGCTGAGAAGTTGGTTCCAGAAGGTATTGAAGGCCGCGTACCTTACAAAGGGCCAATGGGCAACATCGTGCATCAAATGATGGGTGGTTTACGTTCATCTATGGGTTATACAGGCTCTGCAGTGATTGAAGATCTTCGTCAAAATGCGAAATTCGTGAAAATCACGTCTGCGGGTATGTCTGAATCACACGTTCACGATGTGACCATTACTAAAGAAGCACCGAATTACCGTGTTGGTTAATTGCCTGTTATAAAACAAATTTTTAAAAAAAACCGTCATGTAAATGACGGTTTTTTTATTTTGGTGTAAAGTGGTGCGCATTGAAAAAGGATGATGTTAATCACCCGCTAAGAAGTGAGAGAATGAATGAGTTATTTTGGTACTGATGGTATTCGTGGGAAATTCGGTGTATTTCCAATCACACCTGAGTTTGCACTCAAATTAGGGTTTGCTGCGGGTAAAGTACTTAAGCGTAGAACAAAAAGAAATAAACCGATTGTGGTGATGGGCAAAGATCCTCGTTTATCAGGTTATATTTTAGAAGCGGCTTTACAATCGGGTTTAAACGCAGCTGGTGTTTATGTGCATTTATTGGGTCCATTACCTACGCCTGCCATTGCTCATTTAACTCGTGCTTTGCATGCCAGTTTAGGGATTGTCATCTCAGCTTCACATAACCCTTATCATGATAATGGCATTAAGTTTTTTTCTTCAGAAGGAAAAAAATTACCAGACGAGTTTCAAGATGAGATTAATGCTGAACTCGAGAAAGATATTGTCATTGATGATATTGCGAGTCTAGGAAAAAGTGTGCGTGTTGATGATGCTCCAGGTCGTTATATTGAATTTTGTAAATCAACGTTCCCATACCATTATGATTTAAACAATTTAAAGATTGTCGTCGACTGTGCCAATGGAGCAGCATATAACGTGGGTCCTGCGGTATTCCGTGAGCTCGGTGCCAAAGTGATTGCGATTCATAATGAACCGAATGGTTTGAATATTAACCAAGGCTGTGGCTCAACTCATCCTGAGAGTTTGCAAGCTGCTGTTGTTGAGCATCAAGCAGATTTGGGTATTGCATTTGATGGCGATGCAGATCGTGTCATTCTAGTGGATCAGAATGGAAAGCTGATTGATGGCGATCATATTCTATATATCTTGGCGACACAAAGTGCCAATAAACCAGCCGGTATTGTCGGTACGCTCATGAGCAATATGGCACTTGAATTAGCACTTGAAAAAGCAGAAGTTCCACTGCTACGTGCCAAAGTTGGTGACCGTTATGTATTGCAAGGTTTAGAGGAAAACGGTTGGGTTATTGGTGGTGAACCTTCAGGTCACATTTTAACTCTAGACAAGAGCACCACAGGTGATGCGATTATTGCAGCCCTACAAGTCTTAACTGTCATGGTTGAACAGAAGAAAGCATTGCATGAGTTGGTTGCTGACTTTAAATTACTGCCAAACGTGCTTGTAAATGTCCGTTTAGATGCAATGTTTGATCCATACTCAGTACCTGCATTGGCTGCAGAATTTGCCAAAGCCGAAGCGCAACTTAAAGGTCGTGGTCGATTACTGATTCGTAAGTCAGGGACTGAACCTGTAATTCGTGTGATGGTTGAAGGTGATAATCTTCAAGAAGTGACTGCACTGGCACATGCTTTGGCAGATGCTGTACGTGCTAATGCAGCAGCTTAATCGGGGATTGACTCATGAGTGATTTGATTAAAGATCTCAGTGAACTGCGCCTAAATTATCAAAAAGGCGAATTACATGAGGATCAAGTGAATGCTGATCCACATGAACAGTTTCTATTGTGGTTTAACCATGCGTTAGAAGCTCAGCTTCACGAACCGTATGCCATGTCATTGGCTACGGCAAATGCTGAGGGTAGACCGCACGTACGTACCGTATTACTTCGAGGTGCGGATGAAAATGGTTATGCGTTTTATACCAATTATGACAGCCAAAAAGGACTCGACTTAGTAGCCAATCCTTATGCGCAAATTCTGTTTTATTGGGCTGAACAAGAACGCCAAGTTCGCATTTCAGGTCGAGTGGTAAAAATTTCAGAACAAGAATCCGCTGATTATTACCATAAGCGCCCGCGTGATAGCCAAATTGCAGCGCATATTAGTACCCCACAAAGTGGTGTGATTGCGAGCCGTGACGAGCTACAGCAACGCTTTAATGAATTGCATGAGCGTGTGGCAGATCAACAGACTTTAGATAAGCCTGATTTCTGGGGTGGTTACCGTATAGAGCCAGATTATTATGAGTTCTGGCAAGGTCGCCCAAACCGTTTGCACGACCGTTTGTGTTATGAAAAAATCGACGGTGCGTGGAAATTACAACGATTGATGCCCTAAATGCCAAAACTTGAAATCAAGCAACGTCCATTTTTAACACGCCCTGAAAACTTTCAGGGTGTGCCTTCATTTGTTGCCGAAATTTTGGCACGTCGAGGCGTTGAATCTGAACAAGAACTAGAACTGAAATTAAAATACTTATTAGCGCCAACCATGAAGGGTTTGGATGCTGCAATTCAGTTGATCGACCAAGCCATTGATCAACACAAAAAAATTGTGATTGTCGGGGACTATGATGCTGACGGTGCGACCAGTACAACATTGATGATGCTTGCACTATGTGACATGGGGGCAGATGTTGATTATTTAGTCCCTGATCGCTTTAAGTATGGCTATGGTTTGACACCTGCTATAGCAGATCTTGCGTTTGCCAACTTTACGCCTGATTTGTTGATTACGGTTGACAATGGTATTTCAAGTCATGATGGAGTTAAGCAAGCCCAAGATCATGGCATGCAAGTGATTATTACTGATCACCATCTCACAACCAAGCCAACGCCTATGGCTGAGGCAGTGGTGAATCCGAATCAACTCGGTTGTGAGTTTCCAAGTAAAGCTTTGGCAGGAGTAGGAGTTGCCTTTTATGTGTTGGCGAATTTATCTAGTCATCGTAAAAAAATGGGCAAGTCTTTTGCACAAATGATCAGCTATTTGGATTTGGTTGCGCTTGGGACCTATGCCGATGTTGCCAGTTTGGACTATAACAACCGAATCTTAATCGACAGTGGTCTAAAGCGGATTAAACAAGGATTATGTCGCCCTGGGATTTCAGCCTTATTAGATATTGCCAAACGTGATCCTGCAGGACTGAAAGCGCAAGACTTAGGTTTTGTGATTGGACCGCGAATTAATGCGGCAGGGCGTATGGAAACCATGGACATTGGCATCGAATGTCTCTTGGCATCCGACTTGGCTACAGCATATCCTTTAGCGGAACAGCTGAATCAACTCAATGTGGAACGTCGTCAGGTAGAAGGTAAGATTAAGCAAGAAGCATTGACTGCATTAGATCAAATTCAGCTAGATAAGGATGCAATACCTGCAGCGTTAATTATGTTTGAGCCACATTGGCATCAAGGCGTGATTGGAATTGTGGCAGGACGCTTAAAAGAGCAGTTCCATCGTCCGAGTATCGTTTTTGCCCGTGATGAAGATGGCATTCATATCAAAGGTTCAGCGCGTTCAATTGAGGGAATTCATATTCGGGATGCGATTGAGCGTGTGGCTGAGCAATATCCACATATTGTCAGTCACTTTGGTGGGCATGCTGCAGCTGCAGGTCTAACCATTCAAAAAGAACATTTTGCTGAGTTTAAGCAGGTATTTGAGCAGTTGATTGCCAGTCAAGATGAAAGTCTGTTTACTGCAACCTTATGGACGGATGGGGAGTTGCCAGCTTCAGCTTTCCAAATTGAAACGGTGGACGTATTACAAAATTTAAGTCCTTGGGGGCAAAAGTTTCCTGCGCCTGTATTCGAGGGAGTATTTAAAATTTTGGATTATCGCTGGCTGAAGGATGTGCACTTGAAACTGCGTGTAGCTTTAGAAAATGGTCAAGTGGTAGAGGCAATCGCCTTTAACGCAGCAGATAAATATCAGTTTGATCCGATGCTCAATGAAATTCGCTTGGTCTATGAGCTGGATAAAAATACCTTTAATGGCAATACCAGTTTACAAATGCGCATTGTACATATGCATCAATAAAAAAACCGCTCATCAGAGCGGTTTTTAGCACTCAAAGATCAGAAGCGGTATGCACCACGTATAGCAAAGGTATTACCGTCATCTGCAAAACCAATTCGACCTTCGACACTTACTTGCTGATTGAAGAATTTTTTAGCATTTACACCAAATTCATCAAAAGATCCGCCGTTGAAATCTTGATTGAAATAGTCGACACCCACGCTGAGTGTTTTATCAATGTAATAATCGCCTCTTAAAGAGAACTCGTCTAAATCACCAAATGCAGCACCAGCCTCTAAATTCACATCGTTTGCGCCAATTTGAGTGACATATTTTGCTCGAATAGTAGGGTCAATGCCATCATCATAATCATGATCCCAACCACGTAAACCAGCTGCGACCAATAAAGATGGTGCTAAGAAATAACCAGCTTCAACTTTATAGAAAGTTATATCAAAGTCGGGAGTATTCGGAGCTTTTTCAGTTTCCTGAGAAATATTGGCATTTAGATAGAAATCAGTGTTTGGAACAAAATATTCAACTCCAACACCATAATTCCAATATTCGTTTACATCAAAGTCGTCATAAGACACTTGTGCATTCACGTTGCTTGAACGATTTAAAAATGCAGCTTCGTTTAATGGAGAGTTCTTGATTTGAACAGGATTAAAATAATATGTGCCATCAAGCGCAAAACCTGCAGAATTGCTACCATTATCAGGATCGATCAATTTGGCTGTAGCCCCAACTTCAGCTTGATACGCATGTGCAGTTCCTAAGCTTGCAATAAGTGCAGTCGCAAGTGTAATTTTTTTAAACATATATTGACTCTCTTTGTTATAGAAATATGACTGTTTTGTGACAGCTAGTTTCTATTGTAAGAACAAAAGGGGATGAGTCAATGTACATAAAATGACATTCCATCAGGTTTTTGCACAAAAAAAGCCCATCATTAAGATGGGCTTTTAAGAAACATTAAATCTTAATCAAGATATTAGAAGCGATATTTAGCAGCTAAACCGAATTTGTTGTAATCATTATTCGCAAGTTCACCAAAACCTACACGACCTTCTAAGCTGACTTGAGGTGTGAAGAATTTACGTGCGCTTACACCAAACTCGTTTGTATCTGCAGGACCAGTATCTTTACTATAGTAATCTACACCAACACTTAAAGTTTTATCGATGAAGTAATCAGCAGCTAGATTATATTCATCAAGGTCACCAAATGCAGCGCCAGCTTCTAAGTTGATATCTTTACCGTTAGACAATGTAGTTACATATTTAGCACGTAATGTTGGGTCAACACCATCATCATAGTCGTTATCGTAACCCTTAAGACCTGCTGCAATTAATAAGCCAGGTGCAGGCAAATAACCTACTTCAGCACCATAAACTGTCTCATCAAAATCAGGTCCAATATCAAATTTACGATCATCACGACCAACATTACCGCTTACATAAAAATCAGAATTAGGTACGAAGTATTCAACACCTACGCCGTATTGATGTCTTTCATCATCACCAACTTCGCTGTATTGGTATTTCGCATTTACATTACTTGCACGATCAAGGAATGCAGCTTCAGCTAGTGGAGCATTACGTGTTTGAACTGGTTGGAAATAATAAGTACCATCAACACCAAATGAACCACTTGTACTACCATTATCAGGATCGATAAGACCTGCAGAAGCACCTACTTCAGCTTGATATGCATTTGCAGTTCCAGTTACAGCTAAAGCAGAAAGAAGCGCAGACGCGATTGCTAATTTTTTCATGGATACTTCCCCTCAATAGAGTTAGTTGTTAATACATTTTTTGTTACAAGTTCAGTGTAGGGGAAAATCATGAAGGATCAATCAAGCAAAAGTAACAGTAATGTATCTTGTGTAATTTTTATGTAAAAATAAAACTTTAAATTATTGATTTTAAAAAATAAAAAATCATGTTAATTCATGTGAAAGATAAGGTGTTTTAGTCATTTTATGTTGCTTTTCAATATGAATTGTATGCAATTTGAACGAAAGTAGCAGTTTTGGCACTGCTACTTCCCCATGTTGAATGGAATTAGAATCGATATGTTCCGTTTATATTAAACTTATCTTCATCATCACTGAATCTTAAAATACTCCCAAGAGAGAGGTTATTATTGATAAAGTATTTGCCACGTAATTGGTATTCGTCTTTATGAATTTTACTAGTGCTATTCGTATCTCGCGTATAAGCACTACCTAGGCTTAAGCGTTGAGTTAAATAATAATCCCCACCAAATGTAATCGAATCAATATCATGTCCAAAGCTACCATCCAATTCTAAATTGAGATATTGACCATTTTGGTCTAATGGGGTGACATATTTGGCTTTTAAAGCAAAAGCATTTTCATCAAAGCCTTCACCTTTATAAGCATTAATACCTGCTGCTATCAGTAAATTTTGAATAGGAGTATAACCAACGAGAGCTCTATAGGTGGTTAGATCGAAACGCTGCTTAGCATGAGATGAACCGTTTAGTGAGCTTGAGCGTGACTCCACTTTATAATGTTGACGACCGACCTCACCTGTGAAGTACAGTTGATCAATATAATATTCTCCCCCTATTGAATAGCCGTGCAGCTCTTGTTTGCTTTGCGCAACTGTTTCATTTATATACAATTTATCGTCTTTAATATGCTGAAAACTATATTTCGCTGAAACGCGATTATGGTGGCCAAGAAATGCAGCCTCATTAAGTGGTTTATTTTCAGTATCAACTGCTTTGAAGTAATAAGTACCTTCTGTTTCAAATACACCGTGATAATCAACCTTGAGACTATCATGGTCAAAATAGGTATATCCAGCATCAATTTGAGCTTGGTAGGCCATGGCTGAAGTTGTCAAAGGGAGGATGGCCAAAGCCAAATAGGTTTTGTTCATTTTCATAAGTCTCTACTTATTGTTGTAAAAATAAAGTAAGTATTTTTTAATAATTAAATGTATTGTTAATAATAACTAAACAATGGTCAAGAGAATATTGAATAAAAAAGCAAACTCTCAAGTTTTACTTGGCTGTGTTAAAATATTGGCAATTTTGATATAGACATATTTAGGATCTACACCGTGGAAATTAATCCTTATCTTCTCCAGCTAAAAGACTTGAGCGAACGTGGTCAAACACTACGGGGGTATCTTTGACTACGATCTAAAGAAAGAGCGTTTAGAGGAGGTTCTCCGCGAACTTGAAGATCCAGCAATTTGGAATGATCAAAATCGTGCCCAAGCGATGGCGAAAGAAAAAGGTGAGCTCGAAAACGTTTTAAATGTTTTAGATGGTTTAGCAACACAACTTGATGATGCACAAGCGATGCTTGATCTTGCTGTAGAAGCGGATGAAGAAGAAATGCTTGCAGATGTTCAAGCAGAACTTGATTCAGCTGAGGCTGAACTGGCTAAACTTGAATTCAGACGTATGTTTAGTAATCCAATGGATCCAAATCCTTGCTATGTCGAAATTCAAGCGGGGTCAGGTGGTACTGAAGCTCAAGATTGGGCATCTATGCTATTACGTATGTACTTACGTTGGATTGAGCGTCATGGCTTTAAAGCTGAGTTAATGGAAGAATCTGACGGTGATGTGGCTGGGATTAAATCGGCAACAATTCGTGTAGAAGGCGAATATGCTTATGGTTGGTTACGTACTGAATCAGGTGTACATCGCTTAGTTCGTAAATCACCTTTTGACTCAGGCAACCGTCGTCACACTTCATTCTCAGCGGTTTTTGTGTCTCCAGAAATTGATGACAACATTGAAATTGAGATCAATCCAGCAGATGTCCGTACGGATACATACCGCGCTTCAGGTGCAGGTGGTCAGCACATTAACAAAACAGATTCTGCCGTGCGTTTAACCCATGCACCAACTGGAATTGTGGTGGCTTGTCAGAACCAGCGTTCACAACACGCTAACCGTGATCATGCTTGGAAACAGCTTCGTGCTAAATTGTACGAATTGGAAATGAATAAGCGTAATGAAGCAGCTCAAGCACTAGAAGATTCTAAATCGGATATTGGGTGGGGGAGCCAAATTCGATCTTATGTGTTGGATGATTCACGTATTAAGGACTTACGTACTGGCGTTGAAAACTCAAACACGGGTGCCGTGTTAGATGGTGATCTTGATAAATTTATTGAAGCTAGTTTGAAACAAGGGCTTTAATCATTTTTAAAAAAAAGCAGGGCAAAAGCCCTGCTTTTTTTTGTTCTAGCACGAAGCTTGCTAGATTAAATCAGTTCAATGTTAGAATCAGAATTATTCGGCACAGTCATTCATAAACTCGATTTGTTAAATATCGTAATAATTCGATATTAATATCTATAAAAATCGATATAATGAGTTCAGCACAGTGCAGATCATTAACTTGAGTGAAATGAGATGGATACTGAAGCAATTTTTAAAGCCTTATCGAACCCGATACGCCGCCAAATTTTACAATGTTTAAAAGATCCAGAGCGCTTTATTCCACAAGATGAGTGCGTGCAAGATTTTAGTCGTGGCGTATGTGCAGGACAGATTGAAAAAATTGCAGATGTATCTCAGTCAACCATGTCTAATCATTTATCTGTTTTACAACAAGCAGGTTTGGTTCATGTTACTAAGCATGGTCAATGGTCTTATTTTTCTCGTAATGAAGCACTGATAAAAAGTTTTGCAGAACACCTTCAACAATCACTCTAACGATAATGAGTGAAGAGGATAAATGAATGACTGATTTTAGTAGCCCAGTAGTCTTTGGTGAATTAAAGCTCAAAAATCGCGTGGTTATGGCACCTTTAACGCGTAGTCGTGCGACAGATGATCGTGTACCAACAGAAATGATGGCTGAGTATTATGCGCAACGTGCAAGTAGTGGATTAATTATCTCAGAAGCGACCGTAATTTCTGAGGAGGCGAATGGCTATTTAAATACGCCAGGATTATTCACTGATGCTCAAGTGGAAGGGTGGAAGAAAGTAACCCAAGCTGTTCATGACAAAGATGGCTTAATTGTCGCTCAGCTTTGGCATGTTGGACGTGTGTCACATCCAGATTTACTGAAGGGTGATATACCCGTTTCGGCGAGTGCTGTTCAACAAGCCGGACATGTCAGTTTGTTGCGTCCGAAACGTCCTTATGTCTTGCCACGTCCATTAGAAATTTCTGAAATTCACGCGATTACAGCGCAATATAAACAAGCAGCAATTCGTGCTAAAGAGGCAGGATTTGATGGTGTGGAATTGCATGCGGCGAATGGTTATTTAATTGATCAATTCTTGCAATCGAAAACCAATCAGCGTGAAGATGAATATGGCGGCTCGGTGGAAAATCGTGCGCGTTTCTTGTTAGAAGTCGTGGATGAGCTAATTGAAGTTTGGGGTGCTGGTCGAGTAGGTGTACATTTAGCTCCTCGTGGTGATGAACACGATATGGGTGATGATGATCCACGTGAAACTTTTGGTTATGTGTTAGAACAACTCGGTCAAAGACACATTGCATTTTTCTTTACACGTGAATATTTGGCAGAAGACAGTATTAGTCAAGAATTAAAAGCGCGTGGACAAGGTATTCCTTTTATTGCCAATATGCGTTTAAGTCGAGAGGATGCTTTACAACTTCTCACTTCAGGTCAAGCTGATGCAGTGTCTTTTGGTAAAGATTATATCGCCAATCCTGATTTATATGAGCGTTTGGTACAGAATGCTCCTTTGAATGAATTAAAGTTAGAAAATATGATCGGGACGAATGTGGCTGAAGGCTATATCGATTATCCTTTTTTACAAGGAAATTGAAATTTAAGATAAGTATTTGAACCGAAAAAATTCGCAGGGTATGATCTCAACTTCGTGGTCATGCCCTATTTTTTTAAGAAAGCTCGAGGTCTTACGTTTTGACAACTCCATTTTGGTATAATGCAGCATTGGCTTTATTAAAGCCAATTTATAAATGGCGTATAAAAAAGCGAGCAGACAATATTGAGCAATTTCATCAAGAGTGCTTAGAGCGCTTCGGTCCGTTTCAATCTCCAAAAAATCTTAATGCGATATGGTTTCATGTGGTTTCAGTTGGAGAAACCAATGCTGCACAACCTCTGATAGAACATTATTTAAAGCTTGGGTATGCTGTGTTGGTTACGAATACCACCAAAACAGGTCAGGCACGAGCTAAATCCTTATTTGCAAAAGCACCATATGTAGATCTTTTTCAAGCAGTATATTTACCTGCAGATCAAAAAAAATTAGTCAGTGCTTTTTTTAAAAAATATCAACCTAAAATGTTGGTTTTGGTTGAAACAGAACTATGGCCCAATTTAATTGATCAGGCGAAAATTAGTAAAATACCCACTTTTTTGGTGAACGCACGTTTATCTAAAAAGTCAGCAAAAGGATACGCCAAAGTACCAAGTATTACTCAGCCTATGCTCAGCGGTCTGACTCAACTTTTGGCTCAAGATGAAGCTTCACTCAATCGATTTAGGGCTTTAGGTGCTGCTACAGCGCATAGTCAAACAGTGGGTAGTATTAAGTTTGATATTCATGCGCCCGAAGAAATGCTATTGAAAGCGCAACAAATTCATCAAGATTGGGATTTGCAAGCACGCCAAATTATTACGATTGCAAGCACACATCATCCTGAAGAGAAAAATCTGTTATCTAAGTTTAAAGATTATGTACATGATCATCCTGCCGTCTTGCTGATTATTGTACCACGTCATCCAGAACGTTTTGATGAAGTTGCACAAGCCATTCAAAGTCATGAGTTAAAAATGCATCGACGTAGTTTAGGTGAAATCATTGAGGCTGATACACAAGTTTATCTTGCTGATAGTATGGGTGAAATGTGGATTTGGTATGCATTGAGCCAAGCAAGTTTTGTGGGTGGATCATTAAATGAACCTGGCGGTGGACATAATATCTTAGAGCCAATATCACTCAATGTCCCGACTGTGATTGGACCGAACTACTTTAACTTTCAAACCATTGTCGATGAATTTGTGGAAGAAAAAGGGATTCTAATCGGTCAAACTACGGAAGAGGTGGTGAATCATCTTATTCAGTGCTTATCTCAGGATGAAACGATTTTAGCAGTACAAAATCAGGCTCAACAGATCATGCAACGGAATACAGGGTCGTTGCAAAAACATATTCATGTCCTGAATCAATACCTTTAGTTTTTAAATATATGAATATTGTATTGCTTGATCCTGCATCAGCACAGGATGACCTCTGGACGATTCAATCAGCACGCCAAATTGAGCATCTGAAGCATCAACTTGATATTAAAATTGGAGATACTTTAAAGGTTGGTATTAGAGGTGCTGGTCGATATACAGCTGAGGTCATAGAAATTTCTGAAAGGAAAATCTTAATTCAGCCACTTTATGAAGAGCCTGTGCCGAAGAAACTACCTGTAACGTTAATCGTTGCTATGCCTAGACCGAAAGTATTGAGACGATTGATTCAAGATGCTGTAACTCTAGGCGTAGAAAAAATCATTTTGCTGCACAGCTATCGGGTCGATAAAAGCTATTGGCAAACACCATTTTTACAGCAAATTGATCACTATGTTCAACTGGGCTTAGAGCAAGCGGGTGATACATGTCCACCTGAAATCGAAATATATAAACGCTTTAAACCTTTTGTGGAAGATGTTCTTCCTCAAATGATTTCCGTTGAACGACCAGCTTATGTAGCACATCCTTATGCAACCCAAAGTATGCCTCATGCGATTGAGCACCCGTGTACGATATTGATTGGGCCTGAAGGTGGTTATATTCCTTATGAGATTGATTTACTCATAAAAAACGGCTGCCAAGCTGTCAGCTTAGGCAACCGAATTATCCGTACTGAAACGGTGATTCCTTATGTGTTAGGTCGTCTGTTTAGCACGTGGTGACTCATCTTCTTGTGAAGAATCTCCGCGATAGACTTTAACCTCTTGAACTGGATATGGAATCGAAATTTCATGTTCAGCAAAAGCTTGAATCACTTTTTCTTGAACTAAACTGATAGATGTAGATGTCGCAGTTTCACCCGTATTCACCCACCAACGTACAGTGAGGTTGATTGAGAAATCAGCTAAGGCAGAGACATTCACGCTAAATCCAGGTTGACTGAGGATTTGTTGATCGCGGTCTAAAATACTCAAAATAATATCTTTCGCTTTTTGAACATCATCTTCGTAACCAATACCGACCACGAATTCACAACGACGACGTGGATAAGCTGTATTGACGGTCACTGCATTGGTATAGACCGTTGCATTGGGAATGACGATACGACGACCATCAGGTGAACGTAAGTAGGTTGCACGAATTTGAATATCTTCAACGGTCCCTTCTAAACCATTCACAATGATATCGTCGCCAATTTTGAAGGGTTCACCGAGTAGAATTAAGATACCAGAGAGCAGGTTTTGAAAAATATCTTTAAATGCAAAACCAATTGCGACAGATCCGATCCCCAGTGCACTCATCAGCTGTCCAGGTGTAAACCCTGGAATTGCAATAACCATCGCAATTAAGAAGCCAAAGAAAATAATAAAAGAGCTACCGACGCGGTTGAGGACGAGCACTAAATTTTGTTTGGTATATGAACGCTCTGAAAGTGCTTTTCTGACAAATAATTTGAACAGCTTAGACAACAACCAAAATAAGGTAAATACAATCAAAGCAATACAGATATAAGGGATTCGTTCCCAAAAGCCATCCATGATTTTATCAATGGTGGTATATGCATCATTGTATTTCGCAGTATGTGCAATGACGGTTTGAGCCGTTTTCTCACTTGCATCTTGTAGAAGTTGAGTCGTACCTTGAGCCACCTGACTCAAAGAATTTTGTTGTTCAGCCACGAGTGTTCCAAATGTATTGAATGTTTACATTTTGCCTGAAAATACAGTGAATAAAAATCACGTTCGCAGGTTTTATCGTCATTTTTATTCATTGAATAAACTGAAAATAACAAAAAAATTGCATGTTTTTATAAACATTCAGCACCTTGTCCAACAAAAAAATCGAAATGGTATTTATTGATAAAAAAAATGGAGTTTTTTGACAACGACAGATTTTACTTGCTTAGGAATGATGATCAGCAATGATTCGGATCATTGATTGTTAGATATTTTAGGTTGTTCAATTGGCAAGAAGATACGGATAACTTTTGAAATAAATGAATGCTCAGTCTACGACCAAAGCATGATTGTTTGAAATTTTAAAGTATAGTCATACTCAAGATATAAGACAAAAAATGATCAGTATGATCAAGACAACTCTCGAGATGAGAAACATAAATCAAGGATGCGAATTATGAATGAAATATATCCAGTACCCGAAGTTTTTAAAAAAACTGCACGAACCAATGAAGAGCAATATTTCGAGCGGTATAAAGCATCTATTGAAAACCCCGAAGCATTTTGGACCGAAGCAGCCAAGAAACTAGACTGGATTAAGCCTTTTACACAAGTCAAAAATACCAACTTTGATAAAGAGAATTACAAAGTTGAATGGTTTGCAGATGGCCAATTAAATGTCAGTGAAAACTGTCTCGATCGACATTTAAAAGAACACCCACATAAACCTGCGATTATTTGGGAAGGTGATCATCCATCACGCCATAAAATTATTTCATTTGAAGAATTACACGATGAAGTTTGTCGTTTTGCCAATGTTCTCAAGAAGCATGGCGTGACCAAAGGCGACCGTGTTGTTCTGTATATGCCAATGGTCCCTGAAGCAGCCATTGCGATGTTGGCATGTACGCGTATTGGCGCAGTACATTGCGTGGTGTTTGGAGGTTTTTCACCAGATTCTTTAGCAAGTCGTATTGATGATAGCCAAGCAAAAGTCATCATTACAGCAGACTCGGGCATGCGGGGTGGTAAGCCAATTCCACTGAAAGAAAACGTTGATGCAGCGATGGAGCTTGAAGGGACGAGCTCTGTACAAAATGTCATTGTGGTGCATCGTACTGGTAACCCAATCACAATGCATGAAGGTCGTGACCTGTGGTATCACATGGAAATCATGACAGTCACAGATATCTGTCCACCTGAACCAATGAATTCAGAGGATCCGCTGTTTATTTTATATACTTCAGGCTCAACGGGTAAACCTAAAGGTGTGCTACATACTACAGGCGGTTATCTGACTTACGCGAACTTTACCTTTAGGGAAGTATTTGATTTAAAACAAGACGATATTTTCTGGTGTACCGCTGACGTCGGTTGGATTACTGGTCACTCTTATGTGTTGTATGGTCCGCTTTCAAATGGGACGACAACATTGATGTTTGAGGGTGTTCCACAATATCCAACTTGGGCACGCACAGGACATATTGTAGATAAGCACAACGTCACAATTTTATATACGGCACCAACGGCGATCCGAGCGATGATGCGTGAAGGTGATGCATTTATCCGTGAAAGTGACCGTAGTAGTTTACGCTTGTTGGGCTCCGTCGGAGAGCCAATTAATCCTGAAGCTTGGAACTGGTACTACACCGTAGTTGGTGAAAGTCGTTGTCCAATTGTAGATACATGGTGGCAAACTGAAACAGGTGGCTTCATGATTTCGCCTTTACCGGGCGCAACTGCACTTAAACCTGGTTCTGCAACACGCCCATTCTTTGGTGTACAACCTGCTTTGGTTGATGCTGATGGTAAAGAGCTAGAAGGAGAGGCTGAAGGTAATTTGGTGATCAAAGATTCTTGGCCAGGACAAATGCGTACCATTTGGGGTGATCCAGATCGTTTTATCGAGGCATATTTCTCAACTTATCCAGGGAATTATTTCACGGGAGATGGTGCACGCCGTGATAAAGATGGTTATTACTGGATTACGGGGCGAGTGGATGATGTTCTGAACGTTTCGGGACACCGCTTGGGGACTGCAGAGATTGAAAGTGCATTGGTTGCACATGAACATGTTGCAGAAGCAGCCGTTGTGGGTATGCCACATGACATCAAAGGTCAAGGGATTGCAGCCTATGTAACTTTACAGGCAGATACGCCAGAGTCAGCAGAACTCAGGAAAGAGCTAGTAGGTTGGGTAAGAAAAGTTTTAGGACCTGTGGCTACACCAGATGCAATTTATTGGGCGCCAGCATTGCCAAAAACACGTTCAGGCAAGATTATGCGCCGAATTTTGAGAAAAATTGCTGCTAATGAGCTAGATAGTTTGGGGGATACCTCAACTTTGGCAGATCCACAGGTCGTGGATCAATTAATTGCTGAAGTGAAATCACAGCAGTAATCCCGATTAAACAGACGAAGTCATGTTTTAAATACCGTTAGTTCAACTAGCGGTATTTTTAGTTCAGTGATAAGAAAAGCAGGCATTGTGATAAGTCAAATCATGTTGATCTGCTAAGCTTATCAGCAGATGCGATACGGAACATAACAATGAATTCTCCCCTAAATTTTAACCCTGAAACGCCACTTGAGACTGCGCAAATACTTGCATCTGAGTTTGCGAAGACCGCAGCAGAACGCGACAAACAGGGTGGAAATCCAAAGGCTCAGCGAGATCTAATTCGACAAAGTGGTTTATTGTCTTTATCTATTCCAAAAGAACTTGGTGGGCAAGGTGCAACATGGAGCACGATTTTTAAAACCATTCAAACCATTGCTCAAGTCGATAGTTCGCTTGCGCATGTATATGGCTTTCATCATTTGCTTATAGCGACGGTACAACTTTTTGCACAGCCAGCTCAATATGGAGATTGGTTTAGACAGACCGCCAAACACAACTTATTTTGGGGAAATACGTTAAATCCATTAGATCGTAGAACAACCGCGAAACAAGTTTCTGACGAAGAATTTATCTTCCATGGTGATAAAAGTTTTTGTTCTGGATCAATTGATTCAGATATCCTGCTCTGTTCGGGATTTAATGAAGATGGAAAGTTACTGATTGGCGTGATTCCAACAGCACGAGAGGGTGTGAGCTTTCTTGGGGATTGGAATAATATGGGGCAACGTCAAACGGATAGTGGTACCAGTCATTTTGAACAGGTCAAAATTCGCAAGGATGAATTACTCCTCAATCCCGGTCCTTTAAGTACACCTTATTCAAGTTTGAGACCGCTAATTGCTCAACTGATTTTCGTGCATTTATTTTTAGGTGTTGCTGAGGGAGCGTTCAATGTTGCGAAAGAGACAGTTCAAACACAAAAAGCTTGGTCGAAATCACTGGTTGAACAAGCGGTGAATGATCCATTTACCCAAAAGCATTTCGCCGAATTTTATGTGCAACTTGAAGGTGTGCGCTTGCTCGCGGAAAAAGCGATCAATACATTACAAAAGGCGTGGGATGAAGGGGAAACATTAACTGCGGAGCAACGTGGTGAAGTCTCAATTACAATCGCTACCGCCAAAATCGCAGCGACTCATACTTCACTTTATGTGACACAAAATATTTTTCAAGTGATGGGCGCACGCGCCACTACTGCAAAACTGAATTTAGATCGATTCTGGCGTAATGTACGAACCCAAACCCTGCATGATCCAATTGATTATAAATATCAGGAAGTCGGAGAGTGGGCATTAACTGGAAAAGTTCCAGATCCGAGTTTCTACTCTTAGATCGAATTGATTATGAAAAAAGCCTCTATCGTAGAGGCTTTTATTTATTTTTGATGAATATTTTCTAAAGTATCGACAAGCGTACGTGTCATCTGATCAATTTCGTAATTGACTTGATCGCCGACTTGAATATATTTCCATGTGGTTAAGCGTAAAGTTTCTGGAATAAGATCGATTGAGATTTGATTGTTTGCACGATCAACCCGATTGACTGTCAAACTGCAGCCATTTAAACCGATAAAGCCCTTTAAGAAGAAATATTTGATATTGCCATTTGGAATTTCAAGGTCGATATGAACAGTTTCACCATTTTTGGTTAAATGCTTTACGGTTGCAGTGCCTTCAATATGACCATATAAATTATGCCCACCATTCTCAGCACCTACTTTAGCGGAGCGTTCAATGTTGACCTCATCACCGACGTTGAGTTGACCTAAAGTGGTTAATTCAAGTGTTAGATTTGAAACATCAAAATGCACTTGACCAGCGATCAGATCAATTTGTGTAGCGGTTAAGCAAACACCATTAATCGCAACACTGGCGCCGATAAATACATCATGAAAAAGATTGAGCGCATTAGAAATAACAAAAGTCCGATATCCCTCTTTATGCTGTATATCTAATACTTTTTCTAACCCTTGCACGATACCTGTATACATAATAAACCTTTGCCTAAAAATAAATCTTAATTGCTTTTAATCCTACCTGAGATCGTAGAGATGATCATCTTACGCAGATCAATTGGTTCTAGGTAAAAAGAAGGTCAATAAACCCAGTAGTGGTAAGTATGAGCTAAAGTGAAATACCCAACGAATACCTTGATGATCTGCTACATAGCCCAAAGCTGCTGCCGCGATACCGCTGATCCCAAACATCAAACCAAACATCAAACCAGAGACCATGCCGACACGACCTGGCATCGCTTCTTGTGCATATACAACCATTGCTGAAAATGCGGAAGACATAATCAATCCAGCAAGAATCGCAAAGATACACGTCCACATCAAATTCACATGTGGCATGAGTAATGCAAAGGGTGCCATGCCAATAAAGGAAATCCAAATGACAGCTTTACGACCTATTTTGTCACCGATAGGGCCGCCAGCAAAAGTACCGATTGCTACTGCGGCTAAAAAAGCAAATAAATAAAGCTGAGCTTGTTGAATACTGACCTGAAACTTTTCGATCAAATAGAAGGTATAGTAATTTCCAATACTTGCAATGTACGTGAATTTTGCAAACATTAACGCACAGATAATCACAATTCCCTGTACAAGTTTAGAACCTTTCAACGGTGTTGATTGCTTGGCTTTTACTGCTGAAGCAGCTTGAACACCATATTGAATGGTCCATCGACTTATTCTGTAAAGCAGATAAATAGCGAAAATGGCAAATATCATGAGCCAAGCAACTGAGGCTTGGCCGTTCGGTACAATGATTGCTGCGGCCAACAGTGGCCCAACGGCAGAGCCGCTATTACCACCCACTTGAAAAGCGGATTGAGCAGTTCCGAAGCGACCACCTGATGCTGTTCTCGCTACTCGTGAGGCTTCTGGGTGAAAGGCAGATGAGCCCACACCGATGAGTGCTGCTGAAATCAGTAAGATTGGAAAAGTCCATGCAAATGCCAGCAAAACGATACCTAGCAGTGTAACGCACATACCCAAAGGGAGGAGGTAGGGCTTAGGATGCTTATCAGTGTAGAGTCCAACCCAAGGTTGCAGAATAGATGCAGTCATTTGATAGACCAAAGAAATAATCCCGATTTGGGTAAAGCTCAAGTCAAAATTGAGTTTCAGCATGGGATAAATGGCTGGTAAGCAAGACTGGATCAGATCATGTAATCCATGCGCTAATGCAATAGCGAAAATAATATGAACCGCCATTTTATTCGCTGAAGCACCAGAGGAATTGTTTGAATGTTCTATTGATTGAATTGAACCCATAAGGCTGTGCTGTCTTCATTTTTGAGGTGATTATAACCGTGCAACAGCGGAACAATGTACGATTTATTCAATTTTCGATGTACTGTTGCTGATCAGATTATATGAACTATCCAATAAAAAGCCCCCAAGCCGAGCCTTGGGGGTTAAGTTGCTACTGCATGACGCTATTATTATAGTTATCAGGGTCAAAACAAGACTGAACAAAGCGCTGATTTCATTCAGATCGTTGTTAATTAATCTAAGACCAATTAAGCTGATTTAGCGGTGATGTGTTGTTGCTGTTCAGCTTCGAGTTTTCGAACTAAAGGCAGTACTTTTTCACCAAAATATTCAACTTCCTCTATAAAATGTAAGAAGCCAGATAAGATCAGATCCACACCAACTGATTTTAATTCAACGATACGTTCAGCAATTTGTTGCGGTGTACCGATGAGATTTGTTCTGAACCCGTCGTTGTATTGGACAAGATCTTCAAATGTTGATTTTGCCCAGTTACCTTCACCTTCTTGAGTTGCGGCACCTGCTTCACGAGTTGCATCACCAAAAGCATTGACTGCTTCTACATTTGCATTGTCAATGATTTCTTGAAGTACAGCTTTTGCTTCCTCTTCAGTATCACGAGCAATGATAAAGGCATTCACCCCAATTTTGACTTGATGGTGATTCAGCTTGGCTTTTTCACGGATGTCATCAATCTGCTTTTTAATTTCAGCAGGCGTGTTTCCATTGGTGAAATACCAATCAGAAACACGAGATGCCATATCACGTGCGGCACGCGAGCTACCCCCTTGGAAAATTTCAATATGTGGGCTTTGAACAGGTTTTGGCTTCAAGGTGTAGTCTTTAAATTGATAATATTTTCCATCAAAACTAAAGTTATCCTGCGTCCAAATACCTTTTAAGCTACGAATAAACTCCTCTGAACGTGCATATCGTTGATCGTGTTCAGGCCATTCTTCACCGATGGCATCAAATTCACCACGGAACCATCCGCTCACAACATTAATAGCGATACGACCATTGGTTAAATGATCAATTGTCGCGAGCTGTTTAGCCGCCAGCGCGGGTTTCCAAGGGCCTGGTAAAATTGCTGCGATTACACGTAACTTTTCAGTTTTTGCCAATAAGCCATGACTAAAGCTTACAGATTCATGCTGATTCTCAGCACCGTATCCTGCCGTGAATCGAATCTGTGTCAAAGCATATTCAAATCCACTTTTTTCAGCAGCTTGCGCGAGTCGAACATTGTAGTCGTAGCTCCAGTCTGTTCGTTGTTCAACATTACTGACGACAAGACCACCACTGACATTTGGAACCCAATAGGCAAATTTAATCGCTTGTTTTTCTGCATTAGACATGGCTTATACCCTCATTGATTCAATTATATTTATGCCACTTCAATTTTTGGGGCAGCATTATTCTTGTGATGCAAGCGTGACTCTGCTGCATCTAAACTTGGTACTGCTGCTGAAGGCAATACTTCTTCTTGTTCGATTTGTTTGTTAATGCCCAAGTTTTGATTGGCTTGTTGGGTTTTATCTTTCACAACCTCAGCACGTTTACCTTTGGCTGGTGCCCACTCTAAAATTGGTAAAGCACGAGCAATGGCTAAGGTAATGCGCGCACGTAATAGTTCACTGTGAATGGTGTATTCAGGCGTAAAATCACGATCAGTTGCATAAACTCCAATTGGCAAAGTCTGTGCTTGGAAGAAGCTAAATAAAGGACGCAATTGATGCTCAAGTACTAAGGCATGGCGATCACTGCCCCCTGATGCAGCTAGTAATACAGGCACATCAACCAGCGCAGTTTGTTCTACAAAGTCAAAGAAATGTTTAAATAAACCTGTGAAAGATGCGCGATATACGGGCGTTCCCACAATCAATGCATCCGCGGCTTCAACAGCAGCAAGATCATCTTGAACACGTTGCGGCAGCTGATTGCGATAAATGGCACCACCTAATAAATGACCGATTTCGCTAAATTTAATAAAATGCACATTAATAGGTGTTGCTTCACCTAACTCATCCAAAATCGCTTGAACAAGCGCTTCAGTTTTTGAAGGATTATTTAGACCGCCAGAGACAGCAACGATATTTAATGGTTTTTGTTGAGCAGTAGACATAGTACAAACCTAAAAATTTAAAATTAATCTCGGATGCACTATTTATGTGGATTAATGCTTATTCTGTAAAATAAGCAAAATAATAATAAATATCATTTTTGCGTATATAGCGGGAATTTAATCTTCTTGAGATATAAATTAGTGATAAATAACTGAATAAACTTATATTTATGATTATGAATAAGCTATTTCAGTATTTGAATAAATTTTATATTTAAAAGTGATGTGCTTATCGAATTTTCAAAATTACATAAAAAAATCGCGTTTGTAAGATTTAGCCCGACATTTTCTGCAAAAATTCGTTAATATTTATATATCCTTAACAGCTATAGCACAGTTAGTATATTGATTGTGTTTGAGATCTCTCGCCTCGCTTATGAATATTTTAATCGTTGATGATCATCCACTGTTTCGTCATGCTTTAATTCAAGCAGTTCGTTACAGCTTACCGCAAGCCCAAATCCATGAAACAGCTGCTGTTAATGAATTTTATGAACGTTTAGAAAAAGGTCCTGAACCAGATTTAGTACTTTTAGATTTGAATCTTCCAGGTGCATCAGGCTTCTCAGCGTTGGTGCATGTGCGTGCACAGTATCCATCGTTACCAATTATTGTCGTATCAGCGCATGAAGAAGTTTCAATTATTCAACGCTCGATTGCACATGGTGCAATGGGCTATATTCCAAAATCAGCGCATCCAAGTCACATTGGTGAAGCGATTCGTCAGGTATTAGAAGGGGATATGTGGTTACCGCCAAATCTGCCTGCGAATTTAAACTTTGATCCACGTGCTGCAGATGAAACAGCTTTAGCAGAACGTATTCAATCTCTAACACCACAACAATTCCGAGTGTTAATGATGGTTGCGGAAGGTTTGTTGAATAAACAGATCGCATACGAACTTGATGTTTCTGAAGCAACGATTAAAGCGCATGTGACCGCGATTTTCCGTAAATTAGGCGTTCAAAATCGTACTCAGGCTGTATTAGCGATTAATGCATTAAACATCGAAGAAAAACGTGTTTAATTGATTCTTAGATTTGAAAAAAAGACCTAATCAAAGGTCTTTTTTTCGATGTGTATCTACTTTAGGCTAAACAGTCCTGTTTAGGTGTCAACTCATTACAATATAGAGGATTGAGTGCACATTGAAGTTCATCAATTTGATCTTGTGTTACATAGCCCTTGCGTTTTAAATATTCTGCAACGCGATCATCTCTAAGACTTAAAAAAGCGGCATCATAAACTTTCAGATCAACAAAGAGTGCAGCCGTTTCAAGTCCATTAAAACGATCTAAAAACACCTCATTGCCATACATGAGAAAAATATGATCGAAATCTGCATATGCATCGATGCCTAATTGTTCTGCGAGTGCAAGCGGCGGTGTTTTGATAAAGAGTAAATCTGAAATTTCATCAAACTGCGTGGTATCAAGCGTATTTTCACCAGTTTTCACTTTACCAAGCCAAGCTTTAAAGACCAAAACGGCACCACCACGCAACAACATACTCCACACTTGATGACGCGTATGTTCATCTAAATCTCGGCATTCTGATGCTAAACGTTGAATAAGTTGATTTTCTTGTTGTGCCAATTTATCAAATAAACCTAAGCCTTGAGGGTGATAAGCTGCTGGTGTAAATACATCAAATTTTAATTGTTCAAAAACCTGTAAAGCCAAAGGTACTGCAGTTTGGTAAATCTGTTCCAAGGCACGTACATGTACATTTTTTAAGGATGTAGATGGAAAAATTTCTTGCCACTTGATTTCAGGCAAAATTGCATTGGCACCATATTGGCGATGAAATTCGTGATTACGATCTAAACCATGTGGCATAGCTTCTGAAATGTTCATTGCAAGACTCCATTTGATACTTTTATTCTCGAGAAAATTTGAGGCACTTTGATTTCTTTAATCGAAAGAAGATGTGCTGATGGCTAGATTTAGAATTATGTTGATTGCAATAAGAATAAGACTAAAGTATTAATTTTTAATTGATGAGTAAATTTTTCATCTAAAAACATGATGTTGGTAAACTTGTAACTATTTGTTTTAAATGATATTTCAACTTTTGATGTGTTTTGCCATAGAAAATCGGACTTTGATTTTTTTGGTCAATTGCCAATGCTCTTTTTAGCTTTATTTTGTTCTCTTTTGCCACCTCTAAAGCTGAGATCTGCCAATCATTGTAAAGTACGGTGTGAATATGTATAAAAATCACCCAGATTTTCTTGGAAAAACTGGGTGATGAATGTATCAAAATATGACTATTTCGAATCTTATTTTGAAATTTTTAAACCTGATAACCATGAACGTAGAGAGGCAGGTTTGAGAGGTTTTTTCAATAGGACAATATTCAGCTCTTTGAGTCTTTGCGGAAGCTCAGGATCTGAATCAGCTGTAATCAATGCCACAGGCACATTTTCTTGACGATGTTCTACAATAAAATCTAATCCTATTTTATTTGAATTCAGGTGTTGATCGACCAACCAAACTTGAATGTTCTCTTGTTGAATAATCTCAAGCGCTTGTTCAGGTTCTGTGGCTTTAAACACTTGATAACCCCATTTAGTAAGCAAAGTTGCCATGCCTTCTAAAATAGTTTCATCATTGTCTAAACATAAAATTTTATACGCTGCAGATTTTAATGGTGTGGCTTGAACTGGTGCGGTCACAACCTTTGGTGCATCGATGAGTGGGACTTCAATCATAAAACATGAACCCTTACCCAACTCGGAATACACATGCACAGGATAACCCAACATGCTGGTCATTCTCTGAACGATGGCGAGTCCAAGACCTAAACCTTGTTCACCCCATGGCGAGGTATGTCCACAACGTTCAAACTCTTGGAAGAGTTTAATACGTTGTTGTTCAGCAATCCCTGGACCAGTATCCCAAACACCAATACGAATATGGTTTGCTCTTTCTGCTGAACGTAACACCCCAACAATTACACGACCTTTTGCTGTGTATCTTAGGGCATTACTGACAAAGTTTTGAATAATACGGCGAATCCATTGAGGATCTGTATCAATCCAGAATTTCACGTCATGCACTCGGAAGGAGATCGCTCGTTGTGCTGCAATTGATTTAAATTGTAGTTCTAAGTCACTCAATAGGTCATGTAATGGATAGGCTTGTCGTTTAGGTTGTATTGTTCCACCTTCTAAACGTGCAATGTCTAATAATGCAGAAAGCATACTCTCTGCACCATGTAAGGCACGATCGAGTTGCTGTAGCGTTTTAGCATCTTCTTCATTTTGAATGCTTTGTTCTAATGCCGTACTGAATAACCGTGCAGCGTGCATAGGTTGAAGTAAATCATGACTTGCTGCAGCAATGAATCGACTTTTTGACATATTGGCTTTGTCAGCTTGTTCACGTGCCAATTGTTGTTCTGCCAAGGCATTGGCAAGTTGTTGAGTGCGATCTTGAACGCGTCCTTCAAGTAGTGCTTCAGTTTCTCGGAATGCCGTAATATCAGCAAATGTCGTCACGAAGCCACCGCCTTCGATTGGATTTCCTCGCATTTGGATAACACGACCATCTTTACGAATACGTTCAAACTCATGAGCGCTACCTACTTTCATCCAATGAATACGTTTACGTACGTGCTCTTCAACGGAACCAGGTCCACATTCACCGCGCTCTGCGTTGTATCGGATCAAGTCTGCAATCGGGCAGCCCACATATACCAAATCTTTTGGATAATCGAATAAAACGAGATATTGATTATTCCATGCGACTAAACACATGTTTTCATCGACAACACTTACCCCTTGGGTCATGTGGTCGATCATGGTCATAATTAGATTTTGGTTAAAGCGTTGCCATTGTGATGCTTGGTCTAGAATATTAGCGACCTGTCCAAGTGCTAATCCATTGTTAACCATGGCTGTAGTGAGTAGGGTACGTGCCGATGCAGCTCCAATTGTGCCAGCAAGATATTGTTCAGTGAAACGCCACCACATTCCATTGGCACTGCTGTTTTCGTTTAATATCACATTATTGGATAAGCAGAATTGATTAAACGCATGCATGGTCGGACCTTCACCCGTAATCCGTTTGGCAAGCGTGATCAGGTCACCCACTTTTAATCGTGCGACATCATGATGTAAATAATTAACTTCATTTGAGGTTTGTTGCGTTTGTAGGGGTTTAGTTTCGTAATAGAAGAAACTTTCTGCCTGTATTTGCTCAGCAATACTTGGACGATAAATTCGTGAGATCCAGATGTAGAGCACGATATTTAAGCCAAGTGACCAAATTACACCATGTGTTAATGGCGCAAATGATTCAAAACCAAGTAATGCTTCAGGCTTTAATAAGTCAAATCCCAGAGGGCCAAACATCAGAAACGAATAGGTAAATTGATAATATTCATCTGGTAAACTTCTTAAAATTGTTGGTAAGAGCAGTGTGTAACTCCACATCACAAAACCAACGATGAGACCTGCATAGACCCCTTGTTTACTTCCACCACGCCAGTACAACCCCCCAATAAGTGCAGGTGCAAACTGTGCAACAGCACTAAATGCCAAAAGACCAAATACTGACAGCTGATCAATGTCATTAAAGAAATGGAAGAATAAGAATCCAAGTAGCATGACCGCCAAAATACATACGCGACGTGTGAATTTCAGCATTCGAGGTAAACGCTTGTCATGACGAGAAATCCAACCCAAGCGCCATAGCGCAGGCATAATCAAGTCGTTACTGAGCATGATTGAGAGTGCGACTGAAGAGACTAAAAGCATACCAGTTGAAGCCGAAAATCCTCCAAGGAATGCTAAGAGCGTCAGCCATTCTTGGTTATAGCTCAAAGGCAGTGACAGCACGGCAACATCAGGGACTGCCATGTATTCTGGTGCAGCATGAAGTGCCCAACTTGCAATCGGAATAATCGCGACAACGGTTAAAATGATGTAAGCGGCAAACCATCTGCGCGCACCACGAATATGTTTTTCATCACGTAATTCAACTACAGCAACATGAAACTGGCGTGGCAAACATATAATCGCTAATGCTGCTAAAAGTGTTTGAATCCAAAAGGTATCTGGCACGCCCATCAGTTGAATTTCATGGAAGGTTTTGGATACGTCTGCGGAAACTTGAATGAGGTTTTCGGGGCGTTCAAATAAAAAGAAAAAAGCGACACAGAGGAGTGCAAATAATTTAACAAAGGATTCAAAAGCGACTGCCAGCATTAAACCGCCATGCTGTTCGGTGTTGGCAATCTGACGTGTACCAAACATCATAGCCAAAATTGCGAGAACCCCTGTAAGTGTAAGAACACCATTGGTGGTCAGATTCATCACTTCTGAATCTTGTTGCAACATCACGGATGCACTGAGTGCAATGGCTCTCAGTTGTAAGGCAAGATAAGGAATGATGGCGATCACGGCTAAAATGGTGACGAGTGAGGCGAGAGGTCCGCTTTTGCCATAACGTGCTGCCACAAAGTCAGCAATTGAGGAAATAGCATGGTGCTGACGTACTCGACCTAAGCGACGCCAAATATCATAACCAAACCAGACAAACAGAAGTGGGCCTAAGTAGATTGGAAGGAAAATGATCCCTTCACGAACAGCAGCACCCGTTGCGCCGTAGAATGTCCAAGACGAACAGTACACGCCTAAGGTCAAACTAAACAATAACATGCGTCCACGTGGGCTGAGCCGACTGGCATGTTTTTCACCAAAAAAGGCGCAAATAAAAAGGATGAGGATGTAGAGGGCGAGTACCCCAATAATCAACCAACTGTTCATAGGACTTACACTTGAGAATCTCGTGTAATGATAACGCATCCATGAACTGTCACGTTCAAATTGATCAAAATTTAGCGACCAAAGTCTAAATTACAACCAATGCAAAATCTTGCTAATTTAAAAATCGGAATAATTTAAATAAAAAAAATGACCTACGGTTGGGTCTCATATGGAGTCTTGTTTATGGATGAGAGACAAGTAGAGCAAATTCTACAGAATCCCAAATTCAAAGAAATGGTCAAAAAGAAAAGCACACTGAGCTGGACATTGACAGGCATTATGCTGTTTGTCTACGTTGGTTTTATGCTTTTAGTTGGCTATAACAAAGAATTTTTATTGTCATCGCTTTCAGGTGGTGTAACCACTTGGGGTATCCCTCTAGGATTAGGCATCATCGTGCTGTCTTTCTTGTTATGTGGTGTGTATTCGTACATTGCCAACAATAAGCTCGATCAATTAAACGAAGAAGCTATGCGCGAAGTTGAAGCCATCACTCACGAGAAGGGACTACACTAAGATGAAATGGAATTCTTTACTCACATTTGCAGGGACTGCAATGCTATCTGGATTGGCATTCGCAGGTCCTGATTTAGGTGCAGCAGAACAACAAGCAACAAATTGGCCTGCGATTATCATGTTCTTGATTTTCGTCGGTGCAACGCTGGGGATTACCAAATGGGCAGCTAAACAAACCACAAACACCAAAGATTTCTATACCGCAGGCGGTGGAATTTCTGGTTTCCAAAATGGTTTAGCCATTGCTGGTGACTATATGTCCGCAGCATCGTTCCTTGGTATTTCTGCGATGGTTTTCCTGTCAGGTTTCGATGGCTTACTCTATTCACTTGGTTTCATGGTAGGTTGGCCTATCGTACTTTTCTTGATAGCAGAGCGTTTGCGTAACTTGGGTAAATACAATTTATCTGACGTTGTATCATTCCGTTTACAAGAAAAACCTGTACGCACACTGGCAGCGTTAAGCTCGCTTGTTGTTGTTGCATTCTACTTGATTGCCCAAATGGTCGGCGCTGGTCAGTTGATCAAGCTTCTGTTTGGCTTGAACTATAACATTGCTGTCGTCATCGTCGGTCTGCTCATGATGGCATACGTTATGTTTGGCGGTATGTTAGCGACAACATGGGTGCAAATCATTAAGGCAGTGATGTTGTTGTCAGGTGCTACCTTCATGGCATTTATGGTGATGAAAGGCGTTGGCTTTAGCTTCACCAATATGTTCGAGCAATCGATTCAAGTCTTCTCTAAAGTACATGATTTAACCTTAGATGATGCAACCAAAATCATGGGACCAGGTAGTCTGGCATCAAACCCAATTGATGCGATTTCTCTTGGTTTAGCATTGATGTTTGGTACAGCTGGTTTACCACATATCCTCATGCGTTTCTTCACAGTAAAAGATGCGAAAGAAGCACGTAAATCAGTTGTTGTTGCAACAGGCTTTATCGGTTACTTCTATCTTTTAACTTTCATCATTGGTTTCGGTGCGATTCTCTATGTATCGAACAACCCGCAATTCCTTGATATTGCGAAAATGGCAGTGACTGGCAAGCTAGAGCTTGTTGGTGGTAATAACATGGCTGCGGTTCACTTGTCTGATGCTTTAGGCGGTGATTTGTTCATGGGCTTCATCTCAGCGGTTGCATTTGCCACGATTCTCGCAGTTGTTGCAGGTTTAACGTTGTCAGGTGCTTCAGCAATTTCACATGACTTATATGCGAACGTATTGAAGAAAGGACAAACTACACCTGAATCTGAACTTCGTATGTCTAAAATCGCGACTTTAGGTCTTGCGATCTTTGCGATGATCTTGGGTATCTTGTTCGAGAAACAAAACGTTGCCTTCATGGTAGGTTTAGCATTCTCTGTTGCTGCATGTGCAAACTTCCCAGTGCTTGTACTTTCAATGTTCTGGAAAGGTTTAACAACGCGTGGTGCAGTTGCCGGTGGTGTTGTTGGATTAGTTTTAGCGGTTGTACTCATCGTACTTTCTAAAGCAGTTTGGGTAGATACGCTTGGTATTTCTGATACACCAATTAATCCATATAACGGTCCTGCATTATTTGCGATGCCTTTAGCATTCTTCTTCTGCTGGTTGTTCTCTGTGACAGACAATTCTGTACAAGCGCAAGCAGAACGTAAAGCATTTGATGCACAGTTTGTACGCTCACAAACAGGTATTGGTATTTCTGGTGCGTCAGACCACTAAGCTATACTGATCATGATAAAAAGCCCCTTTAAGGGGCTTTTTTCTTTACCAAATTTCTATTTTAAATGACATACAATTCATCAACTGTCCGCTATGCTTTCATTCAAACAAAACAATAAAAATAGTTGGAGTTGAGATGAGTTTAATATGCCGCGCGATACGTGATCTCGTACGTTTACCATCCGCTTGTCTACTGATTTTACAGCTGCTGATTTTATTCCTCGCAGTGGTATCAAGTCATGATTTGGCTTATCGCTCCATAACTTGGATTCTCGGCGCTTTAGTCCTTCTCATTATTGCTAAAGTCATCAAAATGACCCCAATTTTTAGTGCTGTAGGTTTATTGGGGGTATTAGGGGCTCTCATTTTTTCTTTCTTGATTCTGATTGGATACCATCAAGCCTATATTCAAATTACAGCGCATATATTTGAAGTTATCGCGTATACGACAGCGGCTTATGGTTTGATTCGATATATGTTCGAAGACCGCTATTTGACCAAAGATGAATTATTTGCGGCAGCAGCTGTTTTTACTTTAATTGCATGGAGCTTCGCATTTTTATATAGCATCTGCCAGCTATATGACCCACTGAGTTTTAGCATAACGCCTGAACAATCTATTCAACATAGTTGGTTAGATTTGTTGTTTCTCAGTTTTAGTATTCAGTCGGCAACAGGTCTTTCAGATATTATGCCCTTGAGTCCGCTGGCGAGACTGATTGCTATGATTCAAATGTTTAGTGGAGTCATGTATCTGGCTTTGATTGTTTCGCGCTTAATTGCATTGCAATACATTGCTCATTTGCCAAAGCATCAGGATGATTAAAACAGAACGTTACATCTTGCTAACGGCATTCATCTGCAAAATCATGAATAATAAGTACTTAGATCAAAAAACAGTCTCCGATGCTCTATATTGAGCCGATTTTTCTATTCCGTCTTTGATGAAACTAACTCGGCTTTGTATGAGGTTGAGGATAAATGATCTCATTTCATATAGCGTTTTATCCAGTTTGAAGCGTTTCACCGAAAAATAAATATATAGGGGAATTATGTCTTCTCAGCATCCTTCATGGTATTCAAATGTGAATCCACGTGTTTTTATCAGCACGGTACTCATTATTTTTGTATTTTTGGCCACTGTGGTGTTATCTCCTCATGGTTTTGAATTAGTTACTCAGCAACTGAACCAATGGATTACGGATTCTTTTAGTTGGTTTTATGTTTTAGCAGTTGCCATATTTCTGATCGTGCTGGCTTATATCGCAATTTCTGACTACGGCAAAATCAGGCTCGGTCCAGATCATAGCCAACCGAGTTACAGTAATGGCTCTTGGTTTGCAATGCTCTTTACCGCAGGTATGGGGATTGGCCTGATGTTTTTTGGGGTAGCAGAACCTGTAATGCATTATGTCTCTCCGCCAGTCGGTGATGGAGAAACGGTTTTGGCAGCGCAGCAAGCGATGCGAGTGACTTTCTTCCACTGGGGACTTCATGCATGGGGAATCTATGCATTGATTGGATTGTCTTTGGCGTATTTTGCTTATCGACATCAATTGCCTTTAAAAGTACGTTCCGCGCTTTATCCGATCATTGGAAAAAAAATTCATGGTCCCATGGGGGATGCCGTAGACACATTTGCCACGATTGGAACAGTATTTGGTGTGGCGACAACGTTGGGTTTTGGTGTAACGCAAATTAACTCAGGCTTGAATTATTTATTTGATGTTCCTCAATCAGCAAGTACTCAAGTGATACTGATCATTATCGTCAGTTCATTGGCATCATTGTCCGTTTTTCTAGGTTTAGAAAAAGGAATTAAACGGTTGTCTGAGTTGAATTTGGTATTGGCAATAAGTTTATTGCTCTTTGTATTCTTCGCGAGTTCTACCATTTATCTTTTGCAAACCACAATTCAGAACATGGGTCAGTATGTTTCTAATCTCTTTACCATGACATTTAATTTATATGCTTATCAACCGAATGGTTGGATTGGTGGTTGGACGATTATGTATTGGGCATGGTGGATCTCATGGTCACCATTTGTCGGGATGTTTATCGCACGTGTGTCACATGGAAGAACTATTCGAGAGTTTATCGTTGGAGTTATGTTGATTCCTACTGGATTTACACTCATTTGGATGGGCTTTATGGGGAATGCTGCGCTCTTCAGTATTATGCAAGAAGGCAATGAAGCACTGATGCTAGCCGTACAGAAGGATTCTTCCGTTGCATTATTCGAATTTTTAAATAGCTTACCACTCGCTTCAATCATGAGTGTAGTAGCAACATCGCTGGTTATTTTATTCTTTGTCACTTCAGCGGATTCAGGTGCATTAGTTACAGACTATTTGACGGCTAAAGGTGAAGGTTCACCGACATGGCAACGACTCTTTTGGACTGTGCTTATGGCGGTATTGGCAATTGTATTATTATTGGTCGGTGGGCTTGGTGCTTTACAATCTGCGACCATCATGAGTGCGTTGCCATTCTCCGTCATTATGCTTTTTATTTGTTGGGGATTACTCAAAGCCTTAAAAGTAGATTTAATTAAAATGAATGCTCTGCAAGAGGCGAGAATTACACCTCGAGCAATTCATCAACCACGGAGTTGGCAAAAACGCTTAGGATTGATTATGCACTATCCTCATTCTAAGGAAGAGGTTGATGTATTTATTGAATCTCAAGTATCTCAAGCATTAGAGCAAGTGCAGAAAGAGTTCAAGAGAAGACAGTTTAAGGTTAGTGTAAATCGATTGGGTGAAGGGGTAGAGTTGAGGGTAGATCACCATGACGAGTTGAATTTTGTATATCAAGTGATGTCACAAAGAACAACGCCACCGAGCTTTATGCCAGATACAATGGTGACTGAGCAGGATTATTATCAGGCCGAAGTGTTTTTAAGAGAGGGTGGACAGGCCTATGATGTAATGGACTGGACACAAGAAGACTTAATTCAAGATGTTATTGATCAATACGAAAGACATTTACATTTCTTAAGTGTAATTCGTAGCCCTGAGTAAATAGTGAATGATTAAAAAAGGACGCATTATGCGTCCTTTTTTGATTCTGTATCTAATAATTTATTAGAAACGGAATTTAGCATTTAAGCCAACAGTTTCAGTATCACGGCTAGAACCATTTTCAGCGTTAGCATTTACATAACTTGCACCAACAGCTACAGCTGGAGTGATGAAGTAGTTTACGTTAGCACCGATAGCTGAGCTTGGAGTGTCATTAAAGCTTGATTCAGTATAAGAAACGCCTGCGCTTAACTGTGGATTGAAGTAAAGGTCAGATTTTAATTGGTAAAGTGTATCTTCACCGTATACTAAACCAGCTTCAAAGCCAACAGACATATTTGTATCAGTGATGCCGCCTACATATTTAGTACGAGCTGTGATCGCATCTTGATCTTCAGCAATAGTACCTGTTTCAAGTGCTGAGAATACGCTGCCGTTGTTGATTGCTTTAAAGACATCAAAAGAGTATTGATCAGCAACGCTTGTATAACCTACAGCAACTAAGAAGTTTGGAAGTAACATTGCACCAAGTTCTAAAGCATAACGATCGCCGTTACCATCTGCTAATTTAGCAACTTGTGGGTGGTTTAATGGGTTGTTTGCAGTGAAGTCATTTTTAGCATCAGTTTTTGAATGGCTATATGACGCGCTTGCATATAAAGGAATAAGTTTAGTTGGGATGTAAGCTTCAGCTTTAGCACCGTAGTTATGTTGTTCTGCTTTAACTTCTTCATTAATACCGTAAGCAGGTACTTTAACATCAGCAGAATATTCACCGAAGTTATAAGCAACAGAAACATTAGATGCTTGATTTAAGAAAGCCGCTTCAGCTAAAGGACCTTTAGTTGAGTCTACATTCTTGAAGTAATAAGTACCTTGTACAGAACCAGTGTAGTTATCATTGTTCAATGAGTCATCAAAGTACTCAGCAGCCCCTTGTACTTCAACTTGATATGCGTGTGCCCCAGTCATTGCTACTAATAAAGCAGTGGCTAAACTAATTTTTTTCATAATAGTTACCAAATAAATGTCGAATGAATATGCAGTAAATATTGTATTGTAACAATGTATTAAGTCAATGATCTTTAAGGTAATAGTCTGCTGGTCTAAATTTATTTTGTGTGTTATGTCTTGATACAAGAAGATTAAGAACATGAATTTTTGAACATTTTATTCAAAAATAACAATGTGATAAGGAGATTTTCAAGGTCGATTAAGCTAAAAAATTGCATCGAAATTATACAAAAAAAAGATTATTAGAATCGGATAAAACGTATAAAGAAAATGTTAATTTACATGAAATTTAAGATTTTCGTTTAATTTTAACTCATTTGAAAATAAATAATGTGACTTTTTTCACCTACTTGGCTGTAAAGTGTTAGGTCGATTCGGAATTTCAAAGGGTTACGATGTTTGCAATTTAAGTTAATTTTCACATAATTACATGCTCGTTAACTAAGTTTTTTTTTATATTTAAATAAATTGAGTTTTACCTTTTAGATTTACTAAATATTATAGTGGTTATTTCTCTTATATACCCAGCTTTCCCCAAGGCTGGGTTTTTTTTAACTTATATTTATTGCACTATTATAGTGCATAATTGGGTGTATTCTTTATCAATATTGAGCAAAAAAAAACCTAGTTTTCATAGAAAACTAGGTTTTTTCGCCAAAACTTGAGGGAAATACAGAAATTCTGCTGAGGTATATTTCTATCTCGCCCTAATGTGGGGCATTATGCACCAGCATATTGCACATGTAAATAATATTTTTAAAAAAAGTGGTAAAAATAGACAAAAAAATTGGAAATAATCTGTCAAAATTGAATTAAATGTATTGGTCAAGTTGGAACATTGAATTGAAAGGAATCTACGTTGTTGCACTTGTTTTAACGTCTGTTTTTTTATCTGCCTGCCAGGCCTTAGATCATATTAATCCGAGAACAAAAGCATACGATTTAAAAGATGATTCAATGCTGAATAGCAGTGAATCAAAGAATCAGCATCATATTGAGACCCTATTTAATCAGCAAAATATTCAAGGTGTATTGATCACCTATGATGGCGAACACGTTAAAACCTATGGTTCTGATCGAACAAGAGCAAAAGAAAATTTTATCCCTGCATCTACTTTTAAAATAGTGAATGCTTTGATTGGATTAGAACATCATAAATCAACTCGGTATGAAGTGTTTAAATGGGATGGAAATAAACGTTCATTTGATAGTTGGCAACGTGATTTTACGCTTGGTGAGGCCTTACAAGCATCTGTTGTACCTGTGTATCAAGCCTTAGCACACCGTATTGGACCAACATTGATGCAGCAGGAATTAAGTCGAATTCAGTATGGAAATGCAAAAGTCGGGGATGAGATAGATCAATTTTGGTTAAAAGGTCCTATAGAGATTACACCTGATCAACAAGTTAAATTTTTTTATAGATTGGCGCAGTTGTCATTGCCGTTTCGTAGAGATGTACAACAAGATGTAAGAGACATGATGTATGTCGAATCACGTGGTGCGAATAAGTTATATGCCAAAAGTGGTTGGGGAATGGATATTGAGCCTCAGGTGGGCTGGTATGTGGGTTTTGTAGAACAAGCCAGCGGTCAAGTCACTGCCTTTACATTAAATTTAGAAATGAAAAATGGTGATAAAATTCAGCAACGGAAGGAAATCACTTTAGATATTTTAGATCGACTCGGTTTATTTCATTATTTACGTTAAAAGTCATATAAAAGATAAAAAAAACCCAGCCGATTGGGATGGCTGGGCTGAAAAAGGATGTTCTATATGTGGGAGAAACATCCGAGGGTAGAGCAAAATTCATTAAGCAAATCTGATATGAATCAGTGTCTTTGCGATGTAAGTATTATGGTTTAAAGGATGAAGTTTGTATAATGATTAAATATTATGCGCGTGATCTATTTTTTCGATGCTGATTAAGTGATCAAAATAATCATCTGATTTTAATTCAAAAAAAGTAAATACTGCGAAATATATCACTTGTATATTGGTGGAAAAATAATTTAAATATTAAACAAAAAAATTTACGGCATTACAATAGTGTGATATTTATCACGTTGTTTCTTAAATAAAAACTTGTGCTTTAAGTGCTTTTTAAGCATGGTTATATTGTAAAATATAACCAAGTTCAAAGAAATTTTATAAATCTCACCGCTTCATACGGTCTTTTATTTTAGAGGTAGTTTGGATGTTAAAATCACATTCCGAGCAAATTGGTCGCCGCCTATTTGTGTTCGTGATAATTATCGTCTTATCTATCCTCTGTATTTCAATCCCATTGGTCATTAGCCATTATCGCGAATATCAGAAATCACAAACAGCATTGATTGAAATAGAAAATCTTCGTGCCGTTGCTGCTCTAGCGAATCGTATTTCACGCGAGCGTGGCCCTGCGAACATGGCAATGTCGAGTTCACAAGAAGAGTTTGAAAAAAATAAACAAGCGCTTATTGAGTATCGCGCGGGAGTAGATGAACAAATTAAGGTCTCGATTCATCGATTAGATCAGTCTGGATATGATGGGTTAGAAGAGTACGTCGCTCAATACCTAAATCCAAAATTAGCGGAAGGTCGCAAACAAGTCGATCACTATATTTCGTTGCCATTTGCAGAGCGTACGCCTGAAGCTTTAGATCAAGCTATTCTTACAATGTTTAATGCGTGGGATAGCAGCCATGATTTACTGAAAAAACTGGTAATGCAGTCTAAAAGTAAAGACAGTTCGATGGGGCATTATTACACCATGATTTTGGTGTTGGCTGATTTGCGAGATCAGGCTGGACGTGTTGCTTCAAATGTAACTGCACATGTGACATTTCAGCAGCCGTTACCAAGTGACAATATTGCACGCGCATTACAAACGCAAAAACAAGTTCGCTATTTGTGGGATTTAGTGAATACCATCCAACCCGAACGCCATCGTACAGCTGAATTCGCTCGCTTACACCAAGAAGTGAAAACTCAGTTTATTGATCAAGGTTTACCTATCATCATGCGATTAATTGATGAAAGCCGAAAGGGACAACCTTATTTTTTATCAGGGACTGAATTAAGTGTAGCTGTATCTGGTAAATTCTTAACAGTTATCGATTTACAAGACTATTTGCTCAATAAGAGCGTTGAAATCGCAAAGTCAGAAAAAGATGCGAATCAACTCAATTTTATACTCACATTGATTGTCTCTTTAATTTCACTATTGGCTGCTTTATTTACGATGATTTATGTTCAACGTAAAGTTATTTCGCCGCTTATTATGGTGAGAGATAAATTAGTTGAATTGTCGTATGCCAATGCTTTGGTCGATAGTCATTTTATAGAAGATCAGCAGAAGCAAGTACATTCATTACATGAAGCGATGCAAAAACTTCAGAAAATGTTGCATCAACGTGATGAATTTGAGTTTGAATTAAAGAATATTGCCAATACCGATAAATTAACAGGTGTTTCAAATCGTTTTGCTTTAGAAGCCTATACCAAACTTATGGAAGCTCAGCCCAATAAGTTTACCCAAACGTGTTTGATGATTGTAGATATTGATTATTTTAAACAGGTCAATGATCAATATGGTCATGTGGCAGGGGATCAGGTCATTCAGCAGGTGGCAAATTGTTTAAGTCATAATGTTCGATCAACTGATTTAGTCGTTCGCTTTGGTGGGGATGAATTTTTGGTGTTGATTGAAAATTTAGATCTTGAACATGGGTTACGTGCTGCAGAAAAGATGCGTAAGGGTATTGGTGATTTACAATTTACAGATGAGCAAGGTCAATCATTTACGGTTTCGATCAGTGTGGGTGTTACGGTAGGTGCTGATTCTTGGAAAGCTTTATTTGCTAAGGCAGACCAAGCATTATTTAGAGCGAAAGCGCAGGGACGCAATACGGTTTCAAGCTAAGATTATGTGAATATTGGCTGTAATCACGTCCTCAATTGTCAGTTAGATTTTTTATTAAATTTGCGTAGTAGTTTCCTACTTTTGAAAGAAAAAAGTAGGCAAAATGCTTTTGTTTGATTGAGGATACATCCTTATATCTTAATCAAACGGGCGACATCCAGGTCGCTTTCATGTGATTGGATTTCAGTTAAAAATTATTTAGGAATGGCTTTATTTAAACTTTGATAAAGTTGTTTTCTAGTCTCTAATATACTTGCTTTATATTCAGCAGTTTTCTCAATTGAAACAGATTCTTTACGAAAACATGTATAGGAATTAAAAGCACCTACAAGTTCACCGTATCTTCTCAATATTTCTTGTTGATCTTTATAGTCATATAAAAGTAAAAGCCCTTCATTTTTACTTAATAGATTAAAGTCATCAAATAGGTTTTCTCGCAGAGGAGAGAGTCTGTCGCTAATTACTTCTTTATCTAATACAGGCTTTTTAATTTCAAAATCAAATATAGCCCAAATTTTTAAAATTAAATGATTTATTTCCTCTATATCAGAAGAAATTTTTGTTAAAAGATTACGATTAAATTCTTTGTTTTCCTTATTTTGTTGTGCCTTCAAATTTGCCTTTTGATTGAAATAAGTAATGATCCCTGTAATGAGCGCACCTAAACCAATTTTAATAGCTGTATCTAATATTTCTAATAAAGTCATAAGAATAAAAAACGGTGAATGAATCACCGTTTTAGCATAATAAATTATTATTTTGAAACCTCCCTAACCCTCCTTTTCAAAGATGAGGAGCATTAATCCGTAAGGGGGAGATTATTTCAACATTGGTTTTAAGAAACGTGCAGTATGCGAAACCTTATTTTTCGCTACTTCTTCAGGCGTACCTTCAGCAATAATCATACCGCCACCAGCACCACCTTCAGGACCTAAGTCCACAATCCAGTCGGCAGTTTTAATCACATCTAAGTTATGCTCAATCACCACAATGGTATTACCTTTATTGCGTAGCTCATGAAGAATATCCAAAAGTTTCGCAATATCGTGGAAATGTAAACCTGTGGTTGGCTCATCAAGCACATACAGGGTTTTACCTGTATCACGCTTCGCCAACTCACGTGCAAGTTTCACACGCTGTGCTTCACCACCTGAAAGCGTGGTTGCCGACTGACCCAAACGGATATAACCTAAACCAACTTGATGTAAAGTTTCTAAACGACGATGAATGACAGGAATCGCATCAAAGAAATGCATCGCATCTTCAACGGTCATCTCAAGTACGTCAGAAATATTTTTGCCTTTATAGCCGACTTCCAAAGTTTCACGGTTATAACGCTTGCCATGGCAGGCATCACATGGCACATACATATCCGGTAAGAAATGCATCGCCACTTTAATCATACCGTCGCCTTCACAAGCCTCACAGCGACCACCTTTCACGTTAAACGAGAAACGACCTGCGGCATACCCACGTGCTTTGGCTTCTGGGGTTTGAGCAAAGAGTTCACGAATTGGCGTAAACAAACCTGTATAGGTTGCAGGGTTTGAGCGCGGTGTACGTCCAATTGGGCTTTGGTCAATATCCACGACTTTATCGAGGAATTGTAAGCCATCAATCGAATCAAATTTTTCTGCCGTTAACGTCGTTGCACCATTCAATTGTGTTGCAGCAAGTGGCAATAAAGTACGGTTAATTAAAGTCGATTTACCTGAACCCGATACACCCGTCACACAGGTCATAACACCTAAAGGAATGGTGAGATCAACATTCTTTAAGTTGTGACCACATGCACCCATCAGCTTAATTTGCTCATCAGGTTTAGGTGGTTGTACACGCGTTTTCGGCACCTCAATTTTTAACTTACCTGAAAGGTATTTGCCTGTCAGAGAATCCTCATTGGCTGCCAATTCATCATAAGTCCCCTCGGCAATGACATGACCACCATGCACACCTGCACCAGGACCAATATCAATAATATGATCCGCTGCGCGAATGGCATCTTCATCATGCTCAACCACTAAAACGGTATTGCCGAGATCACGTAAACGAACCAAAGTCTCAAGCAAACGGTCATTGTCACGTTGATGCAAACCAATCGATGGCTCATCCAGCACATACATCACGCCCATTAAGCCAGCACCAATTTGCGAAGCTAAACGAATACGCTGTGCTTCACCGCCTGATAAGGTTTCGGCTGAACGAGATAGACTTAAATAGTTCAAGCCGACTGATACAAGGAAGTGCAAACGCTCACGAATTTCTTTAAAAATCTTATCGGCAATTTCACCTTTGGCGCCTTCAAGATTGAGATCTTGATAATAGCTTTCAGCATCGCCAATCGACATTTTGGTGATTTCGGCAATGGTTTTGTCTTTGACACGCACATGACGTGAAATTTCATTGAGACGTGAACCGCCACAAGCGTCACATGCAGCATTCGATAAATACTGAGCTAAATCATCACGTACATAGTTTGATTCAGTTTCACGGTAACGACGTTCTAAATGTGGTAAAACCCCTTCGAAAGCCATCACACGGTTATGACGGCGACCACGTTCATCGATATAGCTTAAATCAATTTTTTCTTTGCCTGTACCGTAAAGGAATTTCTTTTTGGTTTCCGCATCAAGTTCATTCCACGGCGTATCAAGAGAAAAGTCGAAATGTGCAGCGACTTTTTCAATCATGCTGTAATAGTATGGACGCTGACGATCCCAACCACGAATTGCTCCTTGACTGATGCTGACTTCAGGGTTTGGAATGAGTTTGTCAGAACTAAAATGGCTGCGTGTCCCTAAACCATCACAGACCGGACAAGCACCAAATGGGTTATTAAAAGAAAACAGACGAGGTTCTAATTCGGCAACGGCACGGTCACATTCAGGACATGAGTGTTTTGCTGAAAACACACGATCAGATTGTTCGCCTTTCATCCATGACAAAATGGCAATATCGCCACCTAAACGCAGTGCGGTTTCAAAACTTTCTGCAATACGGTTGCCTAGGTCATCGCGGACTTTAAAACGGTCGACCACGACTTCAATGGTATGTTTTTTCTTCTTATCCAGTTCAGGCGGTGGATCAATTTCCATAATTTCACCGTCTACACGTGCACGGACGAAACCTTGGCTTTGTAATTGCTCAAATAAATTGGTGTATTCACCTTTGCGCTCACGTACAACAGGAGCAAGTAACAATAAAGCCGTACCTTCTTCAAGTGCTTTAACCGCATCAACCATTTCCGACACGGTTTGTGCCACCATCGGCAAGTCATGCTCAGGGCAGTAGGGTGTACCCACTCGAGCATACAACAAACGTAAATAGTCATAAATTTCAGTAATCGTACCGACCGTTGAACGTGGGTTATGACTGGTTGATTTCTGCTCGATGGCAATAGCTGGGCTTAAACCTTCAATCGAATCGACTTCAGGTTTTTCCATTTGGGATAGGAATTGGCGTGCATAGGCAGATAAAGATTCCACATAGCGACGTTGACCTTCTGCATATAAGGTGTCGAAAGCCAGTGAAGATTTACCTGAACCTGAAAGTCCCGTAATCACCACGAACTTATCGCGTGGAATATCAAGGTTCACATTTTTTAAGTTATGGGTGCGTGCGCCTCGAATACGGATATGACTTTGGCTCATAAAACATCTCGAAAATATGCTGAGTGAAGGTGATATATGATAGCGATTTAATTTTGTTCAAGCACAAATGAAAAATAAAACACGACAAATTATGTCGGTAAAATTTCATTGAACAGCAAAAGTCCAATGTAAAGTGCTTTGAGAGTTCCTGTAATCTGATTTTAAATAGATGAACAAGACATAATCAATTCGCAAATTTGATGTCATGATGAGCCATAGGATATTAAATATAAGTAATTTCGGGTGAATATTGATCAGCAAGCACGTGAATAGTGACGTTCGAAAATAGAGTCCACCTGTTCAAAACATATATGTCTTTCAATAGCATGATGTTGACGTGCGTAAAAATTTACTTCTTTTTCTAAGTGTTGAAGAAAATCGTTATATTCGGCTTCGAAATGTTGTAAATCTAGAAAATCAAAACGTATAGAGCTTGAACAAGAGTATTGTGCAATGAAGTCGAGCATTAAATTTTGAATATGATGATTGGTAAAATAAATGAGATATGTGGCAGCAGATCCACAGTGTGTACATCCTTTGTCTAAATAAACTTCTTCATTATTTAACCAACAGCATTGTAAAGTGAAATATGCACGGATTGCTTCTGTTCCCAGTGAATGTTGCATAGAAAACCTCAAGTAAATTTTATTTATGATAATGATAATTATTATCAATAATAATTGTGCTTGAAGTTTGCTTTAAAATCCAGTCTTAAATCCATTTAAATCGAAATGAGCCTGAAAGTCGGCAATGCAGTTTAGATCACCGACCTTTAATTTGGTTATGCAGGTAATAGCATCATGAGTGATCTAGGCTTAACCATTGACGTTGATGATAGGCACTATCCCAGAATAAATATTCGAGTTCAGCTCCCCGTGTGTAAGCTTGATGCATTTTTTCAATGGTATGTTGATCGCTTTCTGCCGCAACACGGTCAATAATTTCAATGACTTTTCGTACTTCTTCGTTGAAATGCTCGCCAGCATAAGTGTCAATCCACGCTTGATAAGGATTATTTGCAATATTACGTTTAAGAATGTCTTTGCCCACTTCCGCATAAATCCAATAGCACGGCAGTAATGAAGCTAAAACGACAGGATAACTCTCTGACCATGCAGTAGCTGTCAGAAATGAGGTGTAATGATGGCAAGCAGCAGTCAAAGGTGTATTTTCAAAATCAGCTTTAGTGATGCCAAATTCGTGCATAAAACCATTGTGCAGTTCACGCTCAACCACAATTGCTTCATTAGCACCTTGCGTAAATTGAATAATGGCATCGGAGTCATATGCTTTAGCACCACAAATAGCCAATGCTCGACCATAGGCAACCAAATAATGCGCATCCTGAATGACGTAATGGCAAAAAGCTTCTTGATTCAGTGTTCCAAGCGCCAGTTCTTGGTTAAAAGGGAGTGCTAATGTTTTTTGATATAAATCGTAGTTTCGTTGCCAAACGGCTTCTGAAAAACGCATAAATCCATCCTGAATAAAATCATCTCTAGGTATCATCTAAGATCATATCAATTTGTCGTTACAAAACTAGCTTGAGCGATACATCATCTTCAACAAAAAAATCATACGAAGAACTTTGGATAAATTTTGAAAACTCGTCATAATTAGCACAGTTTAATTGAGTGTCTTTTAGCGCTAGAAATCAGACATTCAATTTTTAGAATTTTTACAAATCACTAAGCACAGACTTCGTTTAATAATCGTCATATAAAAACTCTAAGTTTATGTTTTGTAAAATTTTTATTGATTCACATCATTTTTATAAGGTCGCTAGATTATGTGGAAACATTTTGGTTTCTCAATCGTATTCACGATCGTGTGTCTTGCGCTGTCTGCCTATTGGGGTTATACCCATGGTCCAGAAGCTGGCCTCAAGACCATGTTCACCGTACTGACCATCACTGCAATTTTAGCTGTGATGGAGGTTTCACTTTCTTTTGATAATGCTGTCGTGAATGCTTCAGTGCTTCGTCATTGGGATCACTTTTGGAAAATGCTTTTCCTGACTGTAGGTATTCTCATTGCAGTATTTGGTATGCGTTTAATCTTCCCAATTGTGATCGTCGCGGTCACAGCGGATATGGGCATGATGGAAGTTGTCGATTTGGCATTAAATGACCCTAAAGAATATTCGGCACGACTGATGAATCATCATCCTGAAATTGCAGCATTTGGTGGTGCATTCTTATTGATGGTATTCCTTAACTTTTTCTTGGATGATGGTAAAGACACGCATTGGTTCAAATGGATTGAGCGTCGTTTAGCGAAATTGGCATCTGTACCTGCACTATCTGTATTTGTTGCTTTAGTGGCTTTACTGATCATGGCTGCTAATGTTGATGAAGCTAAACGCTTAGTCGTGACTATGGCGGGTATTTGGGGCATCGTCATTTATATTGGGGTACAAGTACTGAGCCATTTGCTGGGTGGTGAGCCTGAAATTGATGAAAATGGTAATGCAATTGGTCACGATAGTAATGGTGTGCCAACAGGCGTAGTCAAAGCAGGTATCGGCGGGTTCTTGTATTTAGAAGTATTGGATGCATCATTTAGTTTTGATGGTGTGATTGGTGCTTTTGCGATTACCTCAGATGTTGTGGTGATTATGTTAGGTCTTGCGATTGGTGCTATCTTTGTTCGTTCTATTACCATCTATCTCGTTGAGAAAGGCACTTTAGATGCTTACATCTATTTAGAACATGGTGCGCACTATGCAATTGGTGCATTGGCTTTCATTATGATTGCGAGTGGTACAGGCGTACATGTTCCTGAAGTGGTTACAGGTCTGATTGGTGTAGCATTTATTGTTTGGGCAGTGATTGCATCTATTCAATATAAGAAGCGTCAAGCGCTACAAGGCTAGATGAACACATCGAAAAAAGCACAGCACAAGCTGTGCTTTTTTTGGCTTAAGGCTTTTGCCCTAGGGAAAACAGATGGTGTTGATCTTTATTTCAAATAAAATTCATGCCTGTTCATCATCCGAATATTCTATAATCAAAGTAGACATAGAAATCACGCGATTACCTAAATTTTATGATGAATGCCTTAGAACGCCGTTCCACATTTGCATTGAGCAGCATTTTTGCATTGCGAATGTTAGGTCTGTTTATGATTGTCCCGGTCTTTTCTGTTGCGGGACAGGCTTATGAATATGCAACACCTGCTTTGATTGGTTTGGCCGTAGGTGTGTATGGTTTGACTCAGGCAATACTACAAATTCCTTTTAGTTTGATTGCAGACCGTTATAGCCGAAAGCCGCTGATCGTATTGGGTTTATTGTTGTTTGCCTTGGGTGGTGCAATCGCAGCAATGTCAGACACAATCTATGGTGTGATTATAGGGCGTGCAATAGCTGGGGGTGGAGCTGTCTCTGCTGTCGTCATGGCGTTATTGGCAGATGTTACGCGTGAAGAAAATCGTATGAAGGCGATGGCAATGATGGGGATGAGTATTGGTCTCTCTTTCGTTATTGCATTTAGTTTAGGGCCATGGTTGACCAGCGTGGTGGGTATTTCAGGCTTATTCTGGGTGACCACACTCATGGGATTACTTGCCATTGCAATGCTATTTCTTGTTCCCAAAACAACACGTCATCATAAAAATTTTCAGCAAGGTTATCTCACTCAGCTAAAACAAGTTTTGAAAATGGGCGATTTAAATCGCTTACATGTTTCTGTGTTTGCTTTGCATTTATTGCTGACGGCGATGTTCATCTATGTGCCTTCTCAATTGATTGACTTTGCAGATATTCCTTTAGCTCAGCATGGTTTGATCTATCTTCCCTTATTGGTAATCAGTTTATTTTTTGCTTTTCCTAGTATCATTCTTGCTGAAAAATATCGAAAAATGCGAGGTATTTTTCTGACTGCGATTGCTGGGATCATCGCCGGTTTGATCGTGATGATTTTTGGATTTGAATCGAAATACATTTTGTTGCTTGGTTTAGGTCTTTTCTTTATTGCCTTTAATGTGATGGAAGCACTACTGCCATCTTGGTTATCGAAGGCAGCACCTATCCAATCCAAAGCGACAGCAATGGGTGTGAATGCCAGTGGTCAATTCTTAGGTGCTTTTTTTGGCGGTATACTGGGTGGGCAATTGCTGATGTTAAATAACACTGCTCTAGGCTGGGGGGTACTGACAGGAATTGCCATTCTTTGGCTGTTGATTAGTTTTGGATTAAAGCAGCCACGTTATTTATCATCACTGATTTTGAGTTTGCCCAAAGTCCAAGAAACAGATGAATGGACTTCTCAGTTACTGGCAATTCGTGGTATTGAAGAGGTCGTGGTGATGACTGATCAACAAGTGGTCTATGTCAAAGTTGATAAGCAGCAGTTAGATGACACTGCGCGACAACATTTAACGCACTTGTTGGGTAAAGAGGTAGCCATTTAATCATAACTCTTATAAAGTAAAACATAGAATCGAATAGGAAGATTAGAGCACATGCGCGGCGTGAATAAAGTTATTCTTGCTCACTAATAGACTACTCTAATGTTTTACTCTAAGTATGCTATGTGTTCACTTAGAATTGTTTGGGTGCTATGTTATGAAACATGGTTGATTCAAACAATTGAGGTGGATATATGGCATATATTGATTATTCTAGTAAGGTAGTCTTTGCTGGAAAATCTTATCAAAAATTTCCCATAATTTTAGATAATAATCATAATATAAATAGACTTACTCTCAAATATTTTCTGTCTCAAAGAGTATTGTGGGGTGATAGAACTTTATACACTTATACTAAACATATATGTGATTTTATTTCTCAGTTAGAAGTTGAGAATCAAGAATGTACATTTGATCACATAAATGATAATTGGTTAGATGCTTATGCATACAATATTTCTAGCAGGAATGTAAAATCAATAGGAGGTAAGTACATATCACAATTATTATCTACTGTGATTCATTTCTTATTTTGGTGTGAGAATAATAAGTATTCTAGTAATCTTATAGGGTTTAATACTAATTATAGAATAAAAGTTTTTAAAACTAAAAACGGTTTTACTCATAATTTAATTAAATATTATGAAAAACAGAAATCTCCTCCCAAAATAGCGCCTAGAGATGAATGGATAGAAAAATTACTGAGCCAAGAGCAATTTAGTTGTAAAGATTTAGAAAAACGCTTTAACTTGATGGTTGAATGGGGACGTAGTTGTGGATTAAGGGCACATGAGATATGTGAGTTAACCATTTATCAAATACCGTTAAGGGAGACGCTGGAGCAAAGCATTATAGCGAAAAAGAATACTTTTATTGAATTAACATTAACCAAAGGAATGAAGAAGGCACGAATTCCAGTAAGTGGAATTTTATTAAAACAAACTCTGGATTATATTGAATCTGAACGAACTCAGTTAATAAGAAACTTTAAGAAGAAA
>NZ_JFYL01000010.1 GCF_000632455.1 Acinetobacter sp. Ver3 | reverse complement strand
ACAGTGTTCACATAACAGCCATTATGTTAAATGGAAGATGGAAATGTATGGAATATAAAAAATTTTACTACCTAAATAAATAAAACATCAAAAATGTAAATTATTTACCATAAATATTTTTTATAGCTTAGATACTTGACCCTCACGTAACGTTAGCCTCTAGCATAAAACATGCCTAAGGGATAAAGGAGTCAAAAGATGTTATTACAAGTCGGTGAATTGGCGAAGCGAACAGGGTTAACTATTCGTACCCTTCATCACTATGATGATATCGGTTTACTTCAGCCTTCGGCCCGCTCCGACGCCGGTTATAGACTTTACAGTCGTCAAGATATTACTCGCTTATACCAAATTCAGGCATTGCGAGGGCTTGGAATGACATTGGCAGAAATTGGCGCGGTTCTTAATAGTCCAAACCTTGCACTCGCCCCATTAATTGATCGGCAGATTCAGGCAATCGATCAGATGATAATTAAGCAGACTCAACTGCGCTATCGTTTGAGCAGTCTCAAAAATCAACTGATGAATGGTGAAGAGCTAGAACTGGACAATTGGCTAAAAACATTGGAGCTTATGTCTATGTACGAACAATATTTTACAAAAGAGGAACTTGCAGAACTGACTTTTTTACAGGCAGATAGTAAACAACAAAAAGAATGGGAAGCGCTTGTCATCGAAGCCAATGCACTCTTTAAGGCCGGAGAATCTTCTAGTAGTGAAACTGCCCAAAACCTGGCTTCACGCTGGATGCTGACCCTCGAACAGAATACGGCTGCTAATCCTGAATGGTTGGCTAAATTGAATAGCATGCATTCAGCTGAATCGGCATTTCAGGAAAAATTGGGTGTGCGCCCGGAAGTGGTTGAGTTTCTACTTGAAGCATTTGCCGAGAGTAAGCTGAACGTTTTTGCACGTTATTTATCCGAGCAGGAATTTGCTTTTATGAAGCAACATTATGTACGTGAGATGAAAAATTGGCCCCAGTTATTGATTGGATTGGAGAAGGCCATTCGTGCTGGGATTGAACCTGACAGTGAACAAGCAAAATGTTTAGCACAGCAATGGCTCTCCATGTTACAGGGTTACGCAGGCAAAAATCCAGCGACACATGCGAAGATTCGCAATGCCATGCAAAATGAACCAAGTCTTGCCGAGGGAACCTGGCTCAAACCTACCACTTTGCAATTTTTAGAAAAAGCAGTAGCAGCTTTGATGCGTTGTGCTTAGTACATGCTTTCCTCTATTCAAATAATCAAAGTAGTGTGGCTATCCCATAATACGGGGTAGTCATTAAGTTTATGATTTCAAAATATTTTATATAGAGAAAGTAGAGTAGTAGAGTAAATGGTATTATCACAAACTTATCCAACTACACTATATAAGTTGGTTATTTTCGATTTTGATGGAACCTTAGCAGATTCATTTCCTTTCTTTGTTTCAACTATAAATCATCTGGCTGACATGCACTCTTTCAAGAAGATTCATTTAGATGAAGTGGAATCTTTTAGAGAAATACCTTCCCGAGAGCTAATGAAAACTCTTGGAATACCAGTATGGAAACTACCTGCGATTACTCAGAATTTTATAAAACTCATGAAGGTAAATCCTTCAAAGATTCCTCTATTCGACCATACCGATGAAATGCTTTCCCACCTTAATGAACATGGAATTACAGTGGGCCTGGTTTCTTCAAATGGATACGAAAATGTGACCCGTATTCTTGGTTCAAGCTGTCGATACTTTAATTACTTTGAATGCGGTGCATCTTTTTTTGGAAAAGCATCTAGGTTAAAGCAGCTTTTAAAAAAAGCAGGCTATAAACCCTCAGAAACTATCTATATAGGTGATCAGATTACCGATTATGAGGCAGCTAGATCGGTAGGAATTGCTTTCGGTGCAGTTTCATGGGGTTACAGCACAGAAAGACTTTTAAAGAAATTGTCACCTGATGAGACATTTGAAAATGTGTCTGCCATAAAGAGGATTACTGTCAGCAAAAAATAACCCTACTAAATTATGCTTATAAGCAGAGAATCGCCATTCTAGATACCCGAGGTAAATTATGCTTTCTTTAAAGATAACTACACATATTGATATTCATGCGACACCGGAGCAAGTTTGGCAGGTACAGACTGATTTTAAATCGTATGAGAGTTGGAATCCCTTTATCCGTAAAGTTTAAGGAAAGTTAAACATAGGTGAAAAACTAAAGATTAGGATTCACCCAACTAAGCAAAAAGCAATGGAATTTAAGCCTACACTATTGGAAGTTAAAAATGCTCAGTCTTTAAGCTGGCTAGGTCACTTTCTAATCCCTAGTCTTTTAGATGGTGAGCATCATTTTAAACTTTGCTCCCAAGAAGATGGCAGCACTTGTCTCATACATTCTGAGACATTTAGTGGTCTACTTGTACCTATGATGCGTAATAATTTGAAATCTATAAGGAAAGATTTTAAATACATGAATCAATCTCTAAAATTATTTGTAGAATCAAAACTTTAGATTTGAAATCATAGGGTAATAAATTGTTATTTTTATTAAAACAGATCCATGTAGGCACTTCGCTTCTTTGTTCTTTCAATTTTTAAATTCCCCTAAAATTAACATAATACACCTTATGCGAAATTATCTTTTTTATTTCATATAAATCATAATCTTAAATTACATTCAAAAGCCCAATTTACTTAAATTGGGCTTTTTTGTTGATTCTTCATGTTCCACGCCCTTTATTAAATTATTGATCCAAAGAACTTCTTAGTTAAACTTAAGATAGAACGCCTTCAAAGAAATCCCCTCCCATCATAGCCACACACCTCAAAATTTTATACAATATGCCTTCCCTTCATCTGGTGCTTTTTTATGACCGCTTGGACTGCTCACGTCACTGTTGCAACAGTGGTTGAAAAAGATGGTAAATATCTGTTTGTAGAAGAACAAACAGAAGGTGTCATGCACACCGTTTTTAATCAACCTGCAGGTCATGTTGAAGCTGGTGAAACCCTTATTCAAGCCGCGGTTCGTGAAACCATGGAAGAAACAGGTCACCAAGTTGAAGTCACAGATTTATTGGGTATATACACCTATACCCCACCTATGTTTCCAGATCGTACCTATTACCGCTTCTGTTTTTTAGCAAAATCAACACAGTATTTTGCCAATGCAACATTAGATACAGGTATCGTAGGTGCTGTTTGGATGAGCCTAGATGAGCTATTAGAAACGGCTCGCGCGCGTAGCCCATTGGTCATCAAAGCCATTCAAGATGCCCAATCAGGACAAAAATTTCCTTTATCGCTCGTTTATGAGCACCAAAATTCTCCCTTAATTTCAAATTTGGATGCCTAATCCTATGCAACAACGTGTCATCGTCGGTATGTCAGGTGGTGTAGACTCATCTGTCTCTGCGGCTTTATTACTTCAACAAGGATATCAAGTTGAAGGTCTTTTCATGAAAAACTGGGAAGAAGATGACGGCACAGAATACTGCACGGCTATGGATGATCTTGCAGATGCGCAAGCCGTATGTGATCGTATCGGTATCAAATTACATACAGCCAACTTCGCAATGGAATATTGGGATCGTGTATTTGAGCACTTCTTGGCTGAATATGCTGCGGGGCGCACCCCAAACCCAGATATTTTATGTAATAAAGAAATTAAGTTCCGTGCATTCCTCGATCATGCCATGAAATTAGGTGCTGACTTCATCGCAACAGGACACTATGCTCGTCGCGGTGAAACCATGACCAACTCTAAAGGTGAGCAATATGCGCCTTTACTCCGTGGCGTGGATAACAACAAAGACCAAACTTATTTCCTACATGCCGTTCATGGTCGTGAAATTAACAAGACCTTGTTCCCTGTGGGTGAGATCGAAAAGCCTCAAGTTCGTAAAATTGCTGAAGATTTAGGTCTTGCAACAGCGAAGAAAAAAGACTCTACAGGTATCTGTTTTATTGGTGAACGCCGATTTAATGACTTCTTGAAGCAATATTTACCTGCTCAACCGGGTAAAATTGTCCTTGAAGATGGTAAAGAGGTTGGTGATCATCACGGCTTAATGTACTATACGCTCGGTCAACGTGGTGGTATTGGTATCGGTGGAATGAAAGGCGCTGAAGAAGGTGCTTGGTTCGTATTACACAAAGATATCGAAGGCAATCGTTTAGTTGTTGGCCAAGGTCATGAGCATCCCCTCATGCAAAGTACCATGTTATGGTCTGAAGCGATTGATTGGGTTGCAGGTGAGCAAGAGATTCCAGAAAATGGTTTCCGTTGCACAGCGAAAACTCGCTATCGCCAACCTGATCAAGCATGTGTCTTATTTAATGACCCAAATGCACCGCAAGGTGTACGTGTAGAATTTGATGAACCTCAACGTGCTGTTACGCCAGGACAAAGCGTTGTGTTTTACGCGGATGAAGTTTGTTTAGGTGGCGGTGTGATTCATCATACTAATGCGCCTAAACCTGATTTTATTTAAAGGAATTTTCAGGCATGACAGAGTTACCGTTCCAGCAGCTTCAGACTCTGAATGATCGTCAAAACAGAGCTTTGGCTTTGGCAGCAGTATTTCAATCGACTCAGCTGACACATATGACAGCCATTGCAGGTCGACAAAATATTGGCGAAAACGGTAACTTCTATTTAGAACAATTAATTAAGGCGAGTTTAAATATTCGCCCTACTTCCAATAAGAATTGTCAAACCTTAGATTTTTTTAACCAGCTTGCAGATATTTCTCTGGGATTAAAAACATTAGAAAGTAGCATCGCCCAACCATTCAATACTGCACCAAAATCAAGAATACCTAAATTTGCCAATGCAAAACTTCCAATGTCCTATGCAATGGCATTATTACATTTAGAAAAGAAAGTATATAGCAACCCAAAATTCGTTGAAATTATTGAAAAATCACAAGAAAAAATACTAAAACAACTCTCCTTTTTTGATCATAATTATCTACATCCAAGTATTCTTGCAAACCTTGCTCAAACCTATGTCGAAACTGCAGGACAGATTAATCCTCGCATTATGGTGAAAGGCAATGCAGAAGCTTTTAAGGATTCTTCGCACACCAATCGTATTCGTGCTTCATTGTTCACAGGTTTACAGATGGCGCATTTATGGCGTCAGTCAGGTGGAAGTTCATGGAGCATGATCTTCACCAAACGCAAGTTACTGAAAGATATTCAAGATCTCGCTCGTTTACAGTTTCAGGTGGTTTAACCTGATGTATATCGAGTTCTGTTTTACGTTTCATTCCAAAGTTTAAGGAATTGCTATGAACGCTTTAACCGCACTTTCTCCATTAGATGGTCGCTATGCAAGCAAATGTGATGCTTTGCGCCCTTTCCTCTCTGAGTTTGGTTTAATCCATGCTCGTGTGACTGTTGAAGTGCGCTGGTTACAAGCACTTGCAAATCGCCCAGAAATTACTGAAGTGCCAGCTTTTTCTAACGAAACAAATGCAGCTTTAGATGCAATCGTTGCAAATTTCTCTGAAGACGATGCTAACCGTATCAAAGAAATCGAACGCACAACCAACCACGATGTAAAAGCGGTTGAATATTTCTTAAAAGAGAAAATTGCAAACATTGATGAACTTAAAAATGCGGGTGAATTCATTCACTTTGCTTGTACATCTGAAGACATCAACAACTTGTCTCATGCACTCATGCTAAAAAGCGGTCGTGAAGTACTAGCTACGTCTATGCAACAAATCGTGGACTCAATTGTTGCACTTGCAGAAAAACACGCTGACCAACCAATGTTGTCTCGTACACATGGTCAAACTGCAAGCCCGACAACATTGGGTAAAGAAATGGCGAACGTGGCATACCGTCTTGCACGCCAAATCAAACAATTCAACAATGTTGAGCTTCTAGGTAAAATCAATGGTGCGGTAGGTAACTATAATGCTCACCTTTCTGCTTACCCTGAAATTAACTGGCCTGCTCACTCGCAAGCATTTGTTGAATCTTTAGGTCTCACGTTTAACCCGTATACAACTCAAATTGAGCCGCACGACTACATGGCTGAATTGTTTGATGCGCTTCGTCGTTTCAACACAATCCTCATCGATTTCAACCGTGATGTTTGGGGTTATATCTCTCTTGGTTTCTTCAAACAAAAATTAAAAGAAGGTGAAGTTGGTTCTTCAACAATGCCACACAAAGTGAACCCAATCGACTTTGAAAACTCTGAAGGTAACTTGGGTATTGCTAATGCAGTCCTTGCTCACCTTGGTGAAAAGCTCCCAATTTCTCGCTGGCAGCGTGACTTAACTGACTCTACTGTTCTTCGTAACATGGGCGTTGGTTTTGCACAAAGCTTGATCGCATTTGAAGCTTGCTTGAAAGGTGTGGGCAAACTTGAATTGAATGCCGACCGTATTCTTGAAGACTTAGACAACGCTCAAGAAGTTCTTGCTGAACCAATTCAAACAGTAATGCGTCGTTATAACGTTGAAAAACCATACGAAAAACTGAAAGCCCTTACTCGTGGTCAAGCAATGACTCGCGAAATGATGGTGAATTTTGTAAATGGAAACGAATTAGAAGCTGTTCCTGCAGCAGATCGTGCGCGTCTTGCTGAAATGACACCTGCATCTTATACAGGTAATGCTGCTGAGCAAGCGAAACAAATTAAATATTTGATTGCTAAAATCTAAATAGTATTGAATAAAAAAGCGAAGCTTAGGCTTCGCTTTTTTTGTATGAGACTCATCAAATGTTTCAATAAAAATCATGCTTCATCAGGACAGTAACGTATAAAGTCAGTTCTGAGCTTTTCTAATTCATCACCAGTTAAAACATCGCTATAGTAAATATAATGAGTCACTTGAGCATATTGAATGTCATGCCTAAACATCATTCCTCGGAGTGATACTGAGATCTCTTCAGGAAAGTCATTCAGAGTAAGCTCTTCAAACTCATAATGAAAATATGCATTTTGCTGTGCAAGAAAAGCAGCTGAAACCGTCATAATAAAAACTCAAAATAAATCATATTCTAACTCATCATCCTGATTGCAATGAGCTATTGATATAAACAACTATTTATAAAAATAATGCGATTTATAAAAATAATGCGATCTGCAGCTTATTCTCAGGATTGATCCATTACAATCATATGAAGAAATTAATCAAATCAACATATAACAAAATGCACTACAAAAAATTTACTCCTAAACACCACCTCGTATTCTTCATTTTCATAATGGTGCTGATCTTGGCAAGTATAAAGCCTCTTGAATATGCTTCTTATGGCTCACATCAACTTGGCACAGCTTTAATGCTAGTGTTTTTGATCTATATACAAAAGAAAGTTGGTTTGAGTTTTATCGCATTTTCTCTCTATATTGGATTTCTGATCATTCATATTCTTGGGGCACACTATTTATATTCGTATGTTCCCTATAATGAATGGTTGATGCACAACTTCGGCATAGATTTAAATGCACAGATGGGTTGGGAGCGAAATATGTATGATCGCTTGGTCCATTTTGCCTATGGTCTACTTCTCTATCCTTTTTTCCTGAGGATCATTCAATTCTATTTACCCCAATTATCTGAACGAGTACTTTTTCTTATTGTGGTTCAGTTTGTCATGGCCACCAGTCTCATTTACGAATGGATTGAATGGTTAATTGCGATTAATCTTTCCCCTGAGGCAGCAGAAAATTATAATGGTCAACAAGGTGATATTTGGGATGCCCATAAAGATATGCTGTTCGCAACACTTGGGTCCATGATCACAGGAATAGTGATGTTATATCGAAAATTAGACTCTCGACCATAGAAATGATAAATCATAAAAAAAGCCAATCATTAGATTAGCTTTTTTTTATTTCATCGAATTTAAAATTTAGGATCACGTAGTTGCACTAAGTTCGCATTAGTTTGGACTAAAGTGTCCATAACTTTATTCATCACAGCAGGAATCAAACTGTCCGCCATTTGTGCCGCTTGCAGTCCTAATTTCTCACCTAAGGTAGGTTTACGGCGAGTTTGAATCAAGTAAACATCATGCACTGTCAATAAACTTAATAAATACTCATCCGAGGTTTGAAGCTTATCAACCAAATTCAAATCTAATGAATCTTGACCGTACCAATGTTCACCTGTTGCTACTTTTTCAACATTTAACTGTGGACGATATTTTTCAACAAAATGCTTGAACAATGCATGCGTTTGTTGCAACTCTTCTTCAAACTTTGCTTTACCCTCTTCCGTATTTTCACCAAACATGGTCACGGTACGTTTATATTGACCCGCAGTATAAAGCTCAAAATCAACATTATGTTCTTTAAGTAAACGATTAAAATTAGGCACTTGAGCAACAACGCCAATTGAACCAATCACTGCAAATGGAGCAGAAATAATTTCGTTACCGATACATGCCATCATGTATCCACCACTTGCTGCGACTTTATCAACACAAATGGTTAGATGAAAACCAGCATCGCGCAGACGCACCAGTTGAGCAGCCGCAAGTCCATAACCATGTACGATCCCACCTGGACTTTCCAAACGAACTACGACACGATCACGCCCTGCTTTAGCAGTCGCCAAAATCAAAGTAATTTCTTCACGAAGATTCTCTACAGCTGAAGCTGCCATGTCACCTTTAAAATCAATTACATATACTTTCTGATTATTCTTTTTACGCGTGCGTGCTTCTTTTGAAAACTGCTGAGACAACTGCAGAAGTTCAAGTTTAGATGCAGTACTTTGCGCAATTTTTTTTCGTTGTTCATTAATACGCGCATTTAAGTGAGTGACTCGAATTTCGGCAGGAAGTTTCGGCAAATGAAATAACATATAAATTCACATCTCTATAATTCATCTTTATGAGGATAACATGAGGTCAAAATAGACAAATTTCAATAGCTTTATTGAAATGTTATGCCAATCGTCGGATCAATTTGATCAACAATCGGCATAAAAAGTAGATACATTATGCATACTATCTCGATAAAAAATTATCGAACCGATGAGCATCCACGCATCATCTCATGATTGATATCTATCTTTAAAATCAATTAGAGACTCTTATATGATTTGAGAGTGAAGAAATTGAATTATATTAGGATAATAATTCTTAAAATCAACACCTTAATACTTATTATTTTACTTCTTAAACTTTTCTGAAATGCATTTTCAATGCGCCAAATTATGTCGTGTCAGCATATATTTTTCACTATTTTTTTGGCATGATGGTTCCATACAGTAATGATGAATAATGATAAATGACTCAAATGCGTTGGCTGGAACTGTTATCAACAGTTCGATTTGGTAGTTCAAAACAAAATACAGAACAAGCACGTAGCCCCTTCCATAAAGATTACGATCGTATTATTTTTTCTCAGAGTTTTAGGCAACTTAACCGTAAAACTCAAGTTCACCCCCTGACTCAACATGATGGCATTCATACGCGTCTAACACATTCCCTTGAAGTTTCTTGCATCGGACGCTCTTTGGGAATGCTGGCAGCTGAAAAAATTCGTGATGAGTTACCTATGTGGATCTCTCCTGCAGATGTCGGTGCAATTATTCAAGCAGCTTGTCTTGCACACGATATTGGTAATCCTCCTTTTGGTCATGCAGGTGAGTACGCTATTCGTGAATGGTTTGATGATGCATCACACGGCGATTTTTTATCGAGTTTAACCCCTGAACAGCAGGCCGATGTTCGCCAGTTTGAGGGCAATGCTCAAGGTCTTCGTTTACTCACGAAAATTGACTATCACCCTAATGACGGTGGAATGCGCCTCACTTACGCAACCTTAGGAGCTTACTTAAAGTACCCATGGCTTTCTAAAACCATTGACTCTCAGGGAAATACGCCTGCCAGTAAACGAGCTAAGTTTGGTTGCTATCAATCTGAAAAAGAAATTTTGCAACAAATTGGTCACCAATTAGGTCTTATACAATATGGTGAATATCATTTCTGTCGCCATCCACTCACCTATTTACTCGAAGCTGCGGATGATATTTGTTATGCCCTGATCGATTTAGAAGATGGCATTATTCTTAACATGCTCAGCTATGAGCAAGTCGAGCCTATTTTTTTAAATCTGCTCGGTGACTATGGCACGCCTGCTGAACTTGCAATGCCATACACCACGTGGCAACAAAAGATTGCAGCATTGCGTGGTCGTGTGATGAAACGCTTGGTTGATGAAGTCACTTCCGCTTTTGCTAAACATCATTTTGAAATTTTGTCAGGACAGCTTAAAGGTAGTTTGCTCCAATATTGCTCGCCCGATATCGAAGCAGGAATTGATTGTGCAAAGAATTTAGCGCGGGAAAAAATCTTTGAGCATCCTCAAAAATCTGGTTTAGAAATCATTGCACATCAAAGCTTACAGCACATACTAGATGCCTTTATTCCGCTTACGACCCCCAATAAAATTCATAATTTTAAGGAAGGACGTTTACTGTCTATTATCTCAGGCTTAGGTGTACGTTTTAGTGATGATCACTATGACAATATCATGCAAGTCTTAGATGTGATCTCAAAATTTTCGGATCATCAGGCTTATCATTTGGCACAGGAACTTCAAGGGAATAAAGTTGGATTTTTATAAACCTTAAATTTAGTGTTCAGGAAAAGAGCATAAAGTGTTTTTTGATTTTGCGTTCTGAAGCAATGAACACTACTATGCTGACATAGTGAATTTAACATCGACAAATAAGTGAAATAATTGAATGATTGGATGTCTTATTGGTGAAGTGCTTGCTTTGGAAGCACCAACAGTTTTATTGAATGTAAATGGTGTTGGCTATGAGGTTGATACACCTCTTTCAACATTTTGCCAATTACAGAAAGGACAAAAAGTCACATTGTGGACGCATTTGGCTGTACGTGAAGATGCCCAATTACTGTATGGATTTTCCAACGCACAAGAAAAAAGTATTTTCCGCACTTTACTTAAAGTGAACGGCGTTGGTCCCAAAATGGCATTGGGTATTCTCTCAACACTCAGCGTAGACATGCTCATTCATACCGTTGAACATGAAGATGTAAACACTTTAGTCAAAGTTCCAGGTGTTGGTAAAAAGACTGCAGAGCGTTTGATGATTGAACTTCGAGATCGCTTTAAAGCGCTTGCAGCTCAGCCATCCACATCAAACTCTACAACAGCGCAAATTCAGTTTACGGGTAACTCTGCTGTCGCTGAGGCTGAAGCTGCTTTACAGTCATTAGGTTACAAGCCACTAGAAGCACAAAAGTTAGTCAATGCCGTTAAAGGTGACTTCACTGAGGCATCCGATATTATCCGTGCTGCTTTAAAATCGATGAATAAATAAGATCTCATATTATGCAAGACCGTATTATCAGTGGTTCTGAAAAACCAGAAGATCATTTTGATCGTGCCATTCGACCAACATCATTAGATGATTATATTGGTCAGCCTGTTGTGCGTGAGCAGATGGAAATTTTCATTGGTGCAGCTCGTGGACGTGGTGAAGCTTTAGACCATACCTTGATTTTTGGTCCTCCGGGTTTAGGTAAAACCACACTTGCCAATATTATCGCGCGTGAAATGGGTGGCAATCTCAAATCCACCTCAGGTCCTGTGTTAGAGCGCGCTGGTGATTTGGCAGCAATGCTCACTAACTTAGAAGAAGGTGACGTTTTATTTATTGATGAGATTCACCGTCTCTCTCCAGTGATCGAGGAAATCCTTTATCCTGCAATGGAAGATTACCAACTGGATATTATGATTGGTGAAGGCCCTGCTGCGCGTTCAATTAAGTTAGATTTACCGCCATTCACTTTAGTCGCTGCGACTACTCGTGCCGGTTTATTGACCTCTCCGCTTCGAGATCGTTTTGGTATCGTCCAGCGATTAGAGTTTTATTCAGTTGAAGATTTGACCCATATCGTGACTCGTTCTGCAAATCTGATGGATGTTCCAATCACTGAAGCTGGTTCGAAGGAAGTGGCTCGTCGTTCTCGTGGTACGCCTCGTATCGCAAACCGTTTACTGCGTCGTGTACGTGACTATGCTCAAGTGAAAGGTACAGGTGAGGTCACACAAGAAATGGCGCAACGTGCGCTTGATATGTTGAATGTGGACAAGGATGGTTTAGATACACTCGACCGCCGTTATTTATCCATGTTATTAGAACGTTTTGATGGTGGTCCTGCAGGTGTTGAAGCTCTAGCAGCGGCAATGGCAGAAGATTCAGGCACGCTGGAAGATGTGATTGAACCTTACTTGATTCAGCAAGGTTATGTGATGCGTACCGCACGTGGTCGTATTGCAACAAATCAGGCGTATTTGCAGTTTGGGATGACACCACCTGAACCGAAAGAGAAGTGATTTATAAAAGCAGCTTAGGCTGCTTATTTATTGAGAATTTTTTTAAACTCATCTGCCAACTGATCACCCAAATTTGCAATGTCAGTCAAGGATAATAAATCATTTGATTCATCCCACTTTCTAGCATCTATTAATATCTTATTAACTTTTCTTATTAAACCCTCTTCAATAATAAACTTACTCACATAAATGTCTTTGGTATCGGTCTGTTTTATTAATTGATTGTTAAAATGCATTATTGAGATGATCAAAAGTTTCCCAAGTTGAGAAATTATTTTTTCTTTTTCATGCCCAACACTAAAATATAAATTTAGTTTAGTTAAACAAGCATTAGTATTTTCTGTAACGTCTAAAATTTCTTTTAATTTTGAACCAACTAATGTTGAATAATCACTTTTATCAGCTACAGGAAAATTAACAAAATTATCCTTAAATATCATAACTTTTTGAATATACTTAGCTAAAGAGTTAAGACAATCCGATGTAATACTTATGATCTCATCTTCCCATTTAAGTTGCTTAGTGTACTGAAATTCTTGTTTTCCTAACTCTCTTTGTTGCTCAAATAATTTTTGATTGAGATTAAAAGCAATTTGTTGTGAACTTTTTATTTCTAGTACTACTGTATTAAAAGACATTTCAGTTAATTTAAAACTTCTGACACCATACCAAATTGCAATGATTGTCGCTGAAATTCCTAGAATAAAAGCTATCGCCATTGCAATCATAAAAGACCAAATTGCAGTCGTATCAGTTGAGCTTACATTCAAATCCAAAGGAATTTTCTGCGTTTCAGGATCAATTTGAATACTCGCCGTATATAAAGGTTGTTGAGGTACAGTCCATGGAAGTTGAATCATGACATCTTGATTATGCTTTAGTTCTTCTTCAACGCCCATTAGCTCCCCCACAACTATTAAAATAATTATTTAAAATGAATAATTTACAAATAATAACAACTTTAAATCTATGGATAAAGCATTAAAAATCAATGCTTCATGGTCACTATACTTTTCATGTATTTCGATATACCTGTTAAGTTTTGCAACCATCAGAAGTGAATGAGAAGCTCCTAAAACTTTAGGATTTTTAGGACATTGAGTTTATGATCTCACTTAGGCTATTTTTTGCTTGTACCATCTTGCCCCTTTGTTCAACCTTGAGTTTTGCAGATTGGGTTGATGACGGTGTGAACGCTGTTGAACAACATACCATCAAATTAAGACAGCACATTCACCAACATCCCGAACTCGGCAATATGGAATTTAAAACCTCGGCTCTGGTTCAAAAAGAATTAAAAAAATATGGAATTGAAGTCCGCACAGGCTATGCCAAAACAGGTGTAATCGGAATTCTTAAAGGTGCAAAACCTGGCCCAGTGATGGCATTACGTGCAGATATGGATGCATTACCGATTGAGGAAAAAACAGGACTTTCTTTTGCGAGTAAGGCAAAGGCAATCTATCAAGGTAAAGAAACGCCAGTGATGCATGCCTGTGGACATGATGCTCACACAGCAATGTTACTCGGCGCTGCAAAAGTGCTTTCGGAAAATAAAGATAAAATTGCAGGTACTGTTGTGTTTGTCTTCCAACCAGCTGAAGAAGGTGGAGCAGATATTGATAACTTTAGCCATGGTGATCAAATTGGTTCACGTAAGATGATTGCAGATGGGGCTTTAAAAAATCCTAAGCCTGAAGTGATCTTCGGTATGCATGTTATGGCAGGTATGCCAAGTGGTCATATTTTTTATAAAGATGGCACTATTTTAAACAGTGCAGATCACTTGCGCATTCAGGTCAGTGGAAAACAAGTTCATGGTTCTATGCCATGGCTTGGACGCGATCCCATTTACGCTTCATCTCAAATGATTAGTAATATGCAGAGTTTGATCAGCCGTCGTGCAGATTTAACCAAAGGTATGGGGGCAATCAGTATTGGCAGTATCCAAGGTGGAACGGTAGGAAATGTGATACCAGAGCAAGTCAATATGGTTGGCACGATTCGATCAAATAATGAAGAGGTCCGCCAGAATATTCTCAAGGATTTACCGAAATTGATCGAACATAATGCTCATGCAAATGACGTAAAAGCCAAAGTAGAAATTGCCGCTTATGCCCCCGTTACCACGAACGATAAAACGCTAACTCAACTCATCGCGCCATCACTTGCGAAAGTTCACGGTGAAGATAAATTACATGTGCTTGAAAACAATGCAAGCGCAAGTGAAGACTTTGCCTATTATGGTCAACTTATGCCTTCATTGTTCATTTTCATTGGTGCAACACCTCAAGATCAAGAGATCAGTAAGGCTGCACCCAATCATAACCCTAAATTTATTGTAGATGATGCGACATTAAAAACTGGCGTTGAAAGCCACATTCGTTTTGTGATGGACTATCCGACTATTGCACAACAAGTTAAACAAGATTGGAATAACAAATCTTAAGCATCATAAAAAAATACCTCCTTGATAGAGATTTTTTTATTTCAAAAAATTTATTTCTGCTCGATGAACTCTTTAAAATCTGCTTTACGAATCATCGCATGGATGCCTTTTGTTTTATCTACAACTTGAGAAACTTCAAAATCAGTCGCCGCACTGAGATAAGCATATGCAATATCTTCACTTATGCCATATTCATTCACTAAGAAATTAATTGCTTCACGCGTAGATTTGCGCATTGCTTCATCCAAATCTTCATCTAAACCAGGCGTGATCCAAAACTCACCATTTTCACCTAATGGCTGAGAAAGGTGCTTACCTGGAATATGATCTTTACCCGCTTTTAACACACTAATTTTAAACGTTGCGCGCGCTGAACCCTCTAAAGCAGTTAATGCAACCTCACCATCGCCTTGAACGAAATGACTATCACCTGTGTAGAATAATGCACCTGGAACTTGAACAGGATAATAAGCGGTTGCCCCAGCAGTTAAATCATTAATATCAATATTTCCACCATAAAATGAGGGTGGAACTGAGTGAACAGGTTCGCTGGTATTCGGTGCAACTCCCATTGTTCCCATAAACGGATTTAATGGAAAACGAATCGCTTTACCAGATTCTGTTTGAATCACCCCCTCCCATACACCCTCTTTATTTTGCGCAATGGGTGTAAATACTGAAACATTGCCATAAGCATCTGGATTTTCTGGCGAAGCATGATCATGTTTTTGACGTTTAGGGAATTCAGGCAATGTACCTTTACCATGACGGTTTGAAATAACACCATAAGGAACACGCGGTTCTATTTTGATGATTTCAACTTTAAGCACGTCTCCCGGCATTGCACCTTCAACGTAGATCGGACCAGTAATAATGTGTGGGCCATCTTTATGGAAATCATGCTTTAAATTAGAGCGGGTGATCAATTTCGCTTCATCTAAAATGTGCTCTTTTTTAACACCTTTAGATGTAAAGTATTTTTCAGCATCACGCCCTTGGTCCTCTAATAAACCTTCATGTGACACTGTATCAAAAGTCACATGACTCCCCGATGGAACCGTTAAAACTGGCTTAGCATCTTTATTCGGTAGATAACCCCATTGAATAGTATTGAGTGTGCTTGGAATATAATAGTGTCCAGCATATTCCCCTTTTTTTAGTAAAGTTGGCTTGCTTTCAATCTGTTTTAAAATTTTAAAATCTTCAGCCGAACTAAAAGTCGAAAAACTTAATATTGATGTAGCAATCGAAATCGATAAAGCTAACTTTTTTAACATGCACTCAAATCCAACTATAAATTTCATGTGAATTTATTTAAGCAATCCCTATGCCAAACATGATTAAAATTCAATTAAATCTGCATTTTCATCTTAAAATATTTCGCCCAATCTATAGCTATTTTTGAAATCTTGTGCCATTGGTCTGTAAAAATGGAGTGCTAAACTTCAAGCCTTTCAAACATTGTATAAATCAGCGTTTCGCATTCTTTGTCAAGAATGTTGCAAAACACTGGACTATTTAAAGTAATGGAACACCTGTATGGCGAACAAATTTGAATTTCAAATCCGAGTGTATATTGAAGATACAGATGCAGGAGGCATTGTTTATCATGCCAATCATATTCGCTTTATGGAACGCGCACGTACAGAATGGTTACGCGCTTCAGGGATTTCACATTACTGGCATCAAAAAGATTACAACTTTGTCGTGCATAAATTAGCGCTTAAATATTCACGTCCAATATTAATGGATGACTTAATTACTGTTACAGCAAGTGTAGTTTCGTGTAAAGCAACGTCTTTTGTATTGCAACAAAATATTTATCGTGGTGAAATCATGCTAGCTTCAGGGGAAGTAGAATTGGCGTGTATAAGCGCTGAAATGAAACCGCTGAGAATTCCAAATGAAATCCGTGATCTAATCGAAAAAGAATTAGCCCACGCATAAAAATATGATTGGCACATGTAACTATGGCAACACAACTCGAATCTTCACTTCACGTCACAGATTTAATTCTTCAAGCGAGTCCAGTCGTACAACTGGTCATGCTGGTGTTGGTACTAGCTTCACTCTTTAGCTGGTACCTTATTGCCAAGTTACATATGACTTTTAAAAAAGCTCGCCAAGGTGATGATCATTTTCAAAAGATTTTTTGGTCTGGTGCAGAACTCAACACTTTATATAACAATGCACAAGTCAACTCTAAGCGTGAAGGCTTGGAAGATGTTTTTTATCTTGGTTTTGCAGAGTTTCTCAAACTCAAAAAAACCAAAGCTGAAACAGCACAAGTCATTGATGGCACAGAGCGTATTCTTGGGGTGGGTTTAAGCCGAGATCAGAGCCGTATGGAACAAGGCCTCAGTGCACTTGCCAGTATTGGTTCAGTTGCGCCCTATGTTGGTTTATTTGGTACAGTTTGGGGCATTATGAATGCTTTTATCGGCTTAGCCCAAGTCGATCAAGTGACGCTAGCAACTGTCGCACCAGGTATCGCGGAATCCCTCATTGCGACTGCTATTGGTTTATTTGCTGCGATTCCTGCAGTACTTGCATTCAACCACTATACGGCCAAAAGTGAAGAAATTTACTCAGATCGTTCCTTGTTTGCTGAAGAAATGGTGGCGCTTTTACAACGTCGTTCTGTGGGTTCTACACAGGAAGCTGAATAAATGGCCGTTCGTCGCTCAGGGCGTTTCCAACGCATTAAAAAGCCACTTAACAGTGACATGAATGTAGTTCCTTATATTGACGTCATGTTAGTACTTTTGGTGATTTTTATGGTGACTGCACCAATGATCACAAGTGGCATAAAAGTTGATTTACCTGAAGCAAACAGTGTACCGATTGAATCTAAGGATGCACCAGCTATGGTGACTTTAGATCAACAAGGACAATACTTTTTAGAATACAAGGGTAGCCAACCAAGTCCACTGAGCTTGCAGGAATTACAACAGATACTTCGTGATGCACAACAAACTGCTGAACGTGAGAATAAACAATTTAGTGTCGTCATTAATGGTCATAACACTCGACCTTATGGTGAGGTGATGACGCTCATGTCTAACTTACAAGATGCAGGGATCAATCAAGTTGGCTTGCTGACCAAACCAATTCAATAAGCTATGAAAGAATCTAACTCTCGCTTTTCAAAAGAAAAGAAAATTGCAATCGGATTCACTGTTGCGGTCCATGTGATTGCGATCACAGGCTTATTGTTCCTTGGGTTGACTCAACCTCCTGAGCCAACTAAAACTGTTAAAACAGTTTTAGTGAAACCTGAAGATCTGGTACCACCTGAACCCACACCATTGGTTGAATCTGATCATTCAGATACAGCGCACCAGAACGTTCAAGAAAATATTCAACAGACCAATGAGCCTATTCAAAATGCTCCTGTGATTCCTGTTGCGCCTGCTGTACCTCCTCCAGCTCAACCAAAAGTCGAAGAGCCAAAATCCGACCGTAAAGCTGAGCAAGCGGCTGCGGTTAAAGCTCAACAAGAAGCCGAACGTAAAGCAGCGGCTGAAGCACAACGTCAAGCGACTCAAGAAGCGAATCGGAAAGCTAAAGCTGAGGCCGATGCTAGAGCTAAACAAGAGGCCGCCCAAAAAGCCAAAGCAGCAGAGCAAAACGCAAAACAGGAACAACAACAAAAGGCGAAAGCTGATGCGGCTTTAAAAGCGAAACAAGAGGCTGATCGAAAAGCTAAAGCTGAGGCAACTCAAGCCAAAGCTAAGCAAGAAGCTGATCGGAAAGCTAAGGCGGAGGCCGATGCTAAAGCCAAACAAGAAGCCGACCGGAAAGCTAAAGCTGCTGCTGAAGCCAAAGCAAAACAAGATGCTGATCGGAAAGCTAAAGTTGAAGCTGATGCAAAAGCCAAACAGGATGCTGATCGTAAAGCTAAGGCTGCAGCTGATGCCAAAGCTAAAGCGGAAGCTGATGCGAAAGCTCGTCAGGAAGCACAAAGAAAAGCGGATGCCGAAGCCAGAGAACGTGCCGAAGCTGAAGCTCGAGAATCTGCGGCTGAAAAAGCCAGACAAGAAGCAGCCAATAAAAAAGCTGAATCTAAACGCATCGCTTCTTCAGCAAAAAGAGACTTTGAGCAAAAAATTAAAGGTGCTTGGAGAATGCCAATAGGCTCTTCAGGTCAAAAAGCGACAGCACGCGTGACATTATCTGACAGTGGTTCTGTGACTTCAGTCATCGTCAATGCATCAGATCCAGATGTCAAAGCCAGTGTCGAACAGGCTGTTCGTGCAGCAGCACCATATCCGATGCCATCCGATCCTGATGCAAGGCGTGAAGCTCGTAGTTTCACTTCTTCATTCACCGTGAAATAATAAAAAACCTTTCGATTCGTCGAAAGGTTTTTTCATGAATTGCGGATAATTACACGCTTTATATAGATTCGGTACGGAGCTATATGCTAAAAAGCTAGAATATTCGAAAAATTAGTATCTTGAGTACGTGACTTCTCATGAAAATGATCTCAAAACATCTTCTCGGTTTAGCAATTTTGGTAGCATTTAGCCCTGCTCTCATTACGACCTCTTATGCACAGCTTCATCTTGAAATTGCTAAAGCACCTGAAGAAGCACCAAAAATTGCTATCGTGCCATTCCTAGGTGATCAACGCTTATACCCTGTTGTAGAGCAAGATTTAAACCGTTCAGGTCGCTTTACCAGTTCATCTAAAAATTTACCTGCAACAGCAACCATCAATCAAGCCAATGGTGCTGCTTGGCAATCTGCAGGCGTACCTTATGTTGTGAATGGTGAAGTTAAAACTAATCCTGATGGTTCACTGGCTGTTCATTACCAACTCTATGATGTCCAAAAACAACAATATTTGCTCAATGAACTATTAACTGTACCACCATCGCGCATTCGATCTGCAGCACATATGATCAGTGATGCGATTTACCAAGCATTAACAGGTATTCCTGGTGACTTTAGTGGTCGCATCGCTTATGTTTTGCGAAATCCTGCGACTCCTGATAATCGCTACACTTTACAAATCGCAGATACGGACGGCGAACAACCACGCACTGTATTGAGTTCACGCGATCCAATTTTATCCCCTGCTTGGACGCCTGATGGCAAAAAAATCGCTTATGTTTCATTCGAAACCAAACGTCCAGCCATCTATGTTCAAGATTTAGCGACTGGACAACGTGAAAAATTAGCTGGCTTCCGTGGCTTAAACGGTGCGCCAAGTTTTTCCCCTGATGGTAAAAGCATGTTGTTCACTGCTTCAATGCATGACAACCCTGAAATTTATCAAATGGATTTAAATACGCGCCAAGTGAAGCGTATGACAAATAATACAGCAATTGATACAGAAGCTCGCTATACCCCAGATGGTAAAGGTTTTATCTTTACCTCAGACCGTGGTGGTTCAGCACAGATCTATCATTACACATTTGCCGATGGTTCAACAAAACGTTTGACTTTCCGCGGAGCATTCAACGCACGTGGAAGTTTAAGTGCCGATGGTAAATATGTTGCTTTAGTACATCGCCCTTCAGGCAGCAACTATAAGGTAGCAATTCAAGAAATCTCAACTGGAATCACGAACATTTTAACGCCAACCAGTTTAGATGAATCACCAAGCTTTTCACCAAATGGTCAAATGGTCGTGTATGCGACACGTGAAGGCAGCCGTGGATTGTTATCGATTATGTCTACAGACGGTCGCTTCCGCATGAACCTACCTAGCGAACAAGGTGAAGTTCGTGAACCTGCTTGGGCACCCAAATAATCGAATTTAATCTTTCAAGGAGATGAACATGAACGCGATTAAAACGTTTGCTCTTCCACTCATTGCTGTTAGTTTAGTAATGACGGGTTGCGCAAGCCGTAAACCAGCAACTACAGATACCACTACGATGACACCACCATCAACGTCCACCTCTGTAAATACGACTGGTCTCAGTGAAGATGCAGCATTAAATGCTCAAAACTTAACGGGTGCTTCTGCTAAAGGGGTAACTGAAGCCAATAAAGCTTTCTTGGCTAAACGTGTTGTTCACTTTGATTATGACAGCAGTGAGCTATCTACTGAGGACTATCAAACCCTCCAAGCACATGCACAATTTTTATTGGCAAATGCAAACTCTAAAATCGCATTAACTGGTCATACCGATGAACGTGGAACGCGTGAATACAATATGGCTTTGGGTGAGCGACGTGCCAAAGCAGTTGAAAGTTATCTAGTTACAAATGGTGTAAATCCAAACCAACTCGAAGCTGTGAGTTATGGTAAAGAAATGCCAATTAATACAGGTAATAATGAAGCTGCGTGGAAAGAAAACCGTCGTGTAGAACTCAATTATGAAGCAGTGCCACCACTTCTTCGCTAATGAATGCAAAAAAAGCGCTCAATTCGAGCGCTTTTTTTATATCAGGTTTAAGACCTTTGCGAGTCTGGCATGGGCACTTGCATAGACTCAATCATGTCATGCTTATTAAACTCTTTATATTCAGGTTTAGCCTCGTACTGTTTCCATGCTTCCTTGGAACTCTCTGAACTAATTTCGTTTAAGTCGATTGCCTCACCTGGCGTTGGAGTTGCTTCAAACTTTTGAATGCTCATTTTAAAGCTCCTTTTAAAATCATCCTCCTATCAACATACCATGTTCTAAAACTCTGGCAAGTGCAAAATCACCACAAATAACGCAGGATAATTTCTATTTTGCACTGAACTCATCTAAAATAGCCCAAGATCCAAATTTTATTCTTTTAAAGCTTTTAGGAGCGTCCTTGTAATGTCATACCTCACCTTGTCACAATATCTTGCACAACAACAAGGAAATCTAACGCCTGAACTCTCTAATGTGATTGAAACCATTGCTGAAACGTGTAAAACCATCGATTCAGCATTGCAAAAGGGTGCCTTAGCGGGTGTATTAGGTAGTGCTGGTAATGAAAACGTACAAGGTGAAGCGCAAAAAAAATTAGATGTTATTTCAAATGACTATTTAATTGATGCGCTAAAAAACAACGCAAATGTAGGCGGTTTAGCTTCTGAAGAACTCGATGAGTTTACACCAGCACAAGAGAACGGTAAGTATTTAGTTTTATTTGACCCACTAGATGGCTCAAGTAATATCGATATCAATATGTGTGTTGGCACCATCTTCTCTATCCTACCTGCCAAAAATTCAGTGACACAAGCAGAAGATTTCCTTCAAGCAGGCACTGAACAAGTCGCAGCTGGTTATGTGTTATATGGCCCATCAACTATGATGGCATTAACCGTTGGTGCAGGTACTGTTTTCTTTACATTTGATCCAGAGTCAAAAACATTCCTGTTGACGACTGAAAATATCCAAGTGGATGCCGATACAAAAGAATACGCCATTAATGCTTCAAACCAACGTCATTGGGAAGAACCTGTTCAACGCTATATTGGTGAGCTACAAGCGGGTAAAACATCTGTACGTGAAAAAGACTTTAATATGCGTTGGGTTGCCTGCATGGTTGGTGATATCCACCGTATTCTTTGCCGTAGTGGGATCTTCTTATACCCTTACGATACCAAAGATCCTAAGAAAGCAGGTCGTCTACGTCTTATGTATGAAGCAAATCCAATGAGTATGCTCATGGAACAAGCAGGTGGTGCTTCGACAACAGGTCGCGTGCGTATTATGGAAATCCAACCGACTGAACTTCACCAACGTGTACCAGTCGTTATTGGTTCAAAAAATGAAGTTGAGCTTGTTACTGCTTATCATCAATAATCTTACAATTGAGAGCCTATTGATTTAGGCTCTCATGGAAGTCAAACTGAATGGCCATTATCTTTTTAGAATCTAAAGACAACCCGAAAATTAAACATTTACGTGGTTTAATTGATCAAAATAGTTACCGTAAAAAGCAAGGCCAAACTGTTCTAGAAGGCACACATTTGTGCTTAGCTTGGTTAGAAAAAAATCGTAAATTGAATTCGATTTTTACCACTGAAAAAGCAATGGAACACGCCGATTTTGACGAAATCGCACAACACTATACAGGTTCAGTGTTTGTTATTAGTGAATCACTCTATAAAGACATTAGCACGCTAGGAACCACCTTAGCATGTTTAGCGATTGTAGATTTACCAACTCAACGTGATGCTCTAGATTATACTCAAGACACTTTAATTCTTGAAAATGTTCAAGATCCAGGCAATGTAGGTACATTACTTCGTTCAGCTGCGGCTGCAGGTATTGAACAAATTGTTTGCACCAAAGGTTCAGCATCTTTGTGGTCTCCTCGCGTATTACGAGCAGGAATGGGTGCGCACTTTTCATTAAAAACCTATGAAAACGTTGCGCTTGAAGATGTGCTGTCTCAATTCAAAATTCCCGTGTATGTCACGAGCTCACATGAATCAGAAAGTTTATATGCAAAAGACTTAACTCAAGCTTGCGTATGGGTACTGGGCAATGAAGGCCAAGGCGTTTCGGAATATGCCCTAGCGCATGCTTCAGCAATTACCATTCCCCAACCGGGTGGTCAAGAATCATTAAACGTTGCAGTTGCCGGATCGATTTGTTTCTTTGAAATGGTACGCCAACGGATATGATTCGTTAAAATATATTAACGAAGTCACTGAAAATAAAAAAATCTATTAAACTGCTAAAAAATAGTTGCTTAGATTGTCAACCTACCATTATGTTTTGACGTTATATAAGTAACGATTAGAAAATAATGGTGGGTACCCAATGACGGGATTTTCCATCTCTATGGATTTAGCACCAAAAAAAGTCAAGCCTGAAGATTCGAGTGTTCTTTTGAATACGGCAGAACAACGTCTTAAATATTTTATGCAAGACGTCACTGGGCGTGCATTGGTGATGATGGAAAGTGCAACTCAAGGACACAATGGCATTGCCATGGATTTAGTCCAAGAAGCTTTTATATCCTTGCATAAATCATATGCTGATAAATCCACTGCAGAGTGGTATCCCCTTTTCTATACCATTTTAAATAACAAACTTCAGGATTGGCGTCGTAAAGAATCTCGACGGGCTTTTCCATTCACGTTATTTAAAAAAAATAACCACGATGAAGATGATGACGAAACCATCAATATTGTGGATGAATCAACACCTAATCCGCTGCAATTTCTTGCACAAGAGATGGCTGTTGAGGAGATTCAAAATGCAATTTCTAAGTTACCTGTTCGCCAACAACAAGCATTTATGTTGAGAGCATGGGAAGGGTTTGATACACAAACCACAGCCGAAATCATGAATTGTTCAGAAGGCAGTGTAAAGACCCATTACCATCGAGCTATACAGGGCTTAAGATCTGCTTTGTCTCACTTAAACCCAAATGACGGGGGATCATCGGATGAATCATGATGAATTTACGAAACAAGTGACTGAAAAATTGAATGTACTGGCATCACAACATCGCAATAAAGCGGTCGTGATGGAGCATGTACTCGATGAAATTAAAGACAAACCGTTATTTTCTCAGTTTATGACTTGGAAAGTTACTGGTTTTGCATTAGCAGCCGCGATCACAGGATTTGTGGTACTTCCTAATGCATTTGATTTAGAAGAAGCTCCAAGCCCACAACAAGTGATTGTCACCCCTAAACTTTCTCCGCAAATGATGGAAGATCTAGAAATGTTATCTGTTTTTGGTGAGGATAAATCAGCTCATGGCAGCTAAAGGCTTAGCGATTGCACTCTGCACATTAGGTTTTTTACAAACCAGTTTTGCAGGCTATGAACGTTTTTGGATCTTCTCGAAAGACAATAATCCTGAACTTAATGAATCTTGGGAATCTCTTTCTGAAGATGAACAAAAAGCACTGATTAAACGCTATCAAAATTTGAAAGAAATTCCTGAAGAGCAAAGTGTTGTTCTACAACAAAGAATGGATTGGTTTACTAAACTGCCTGAACAAGAAAAAATACAAATGCGCGAAACTTGGCAACAGATGAGCTCAAGTGAACGAAATGATTTGCGTAAAAAAATGATGAACGCGACGACTGCCGAGCAGCGCAAAGAAATACGCGAAACTTATTTAAATAAATATATGCAACAAACCACGATGAAATAATAAACTTTAAAGCCTCCACAAGAGGCTTTATTTTTTAGTTAAAGATATATGCCCTCTCGTTCAGGCTGATAGAGCACTTTATCAATTTTCACTTTCATTGTTTGCCCATCAGGCTGAGGCCATTCAATTTCTTGTCCTTCCGCCAAACCTAGGATTGCTGCACCAATAGGTGCAATCACATTAACCTGCCCCCTTTCACCTTTAAAGTCATGGGGATATACTAGCACAATCTCTGTAGATTCAGTGGACGGTGCAACCGTTATCAGTACTCTAGCATTCATCGTCACTACATTGGCAGGGATATCTTTAGGCTGTACGACTTCAGCACGAGCCAACTCATTTTCTAAATGCTCCATCGTTGGAGTTACCTGCTTCTGATGTTCCAACATGGTTTCTAAACGATTTAAATCCTGTTCAGAAATAATAATATTTGGATGGCTCATTTTCTGCTCCAATTCAAATGTATAACGACAATTGAATAATTAATAGATACATCAGTTATATCAGAACTATCTAAAAATGACAGATTTGACATTCCAACATTCAATAAAAAAGCCCCCTTGAGGGGGCTTTTCTCAAGTCGAAGATTATTTTGCGTAAACTGGGAATTTAGCGCATACAGTCTCAACTTTAGCTTTCACAGCGTTGATGACAGTTTCATCACCTTTAGAATCTAAGATATCCGCGATCCAACCTGCAAGTTCACGTACTTCTGCTTCACCGAAACCACGAGTTGTTACAGCTGGAGTACCGATACGGATACCAGAAGTTACGAATGGAGAACGTGGATCGTTTGGCACAGAGTTTTTGTTCACAGTGATGTGAGCCGCACCTAACCACGCATCAGCATCTTTACCTGTAATGTCTTGTTTGATGAGAGACAACAAGAACAAGTGGTTTTTAGTTCCACCTGAAACAACATCATAACCGCGTTCGATTAACACTTCAGCCATTGCTTGCGCGTTTTTCACAACTTGTTGTTGATATGCTTTGTATTCAGGAGCCATTGCTTCTTTGAAGCAGATTGCTTTAGCCGCTACAGCATGAACTAAAGGACCACCTTGGTTACCTGGGAATACAGCAGATTGAAGTTTTTTCTCAATCTCTTCGTTTGCTTTCGCAAGGATTAAACCAGAACGTGGGCCACGAAGTGTTTTATGAGTCGTCGTTGTAGTTACGTCAGCAATTTGAACTGGGCTTGGATAAACACCAGCAGCAACGAGACCAGCAACGTGAGCCATATCAACGAATAGATAAGCGCCTACTTTGTCCGCGATTTCACGGAAACGCTGCCAATCAACGATTTGGCTATAAGCAGAGAAACCTGCAACAATCATACGTGGCTTGTGTTCTACAGCTAAACGCTCTACTTCTTCGTAATCGATTTCACCCGTTTCTGGATTTAAACCGTATTGGATCGCATTATATGTTTTACCAGAGAAGCTAACTTTAGCACCGTGAGTCAAATGACCACCGTGAGCTAAGCTCATACCTAAAACAGTATCGCCTGGGTTAAGAAGCGCTAAATAAACTGCAGAGTTTGCTTGAGAACCAGCATGAGGCTGAACGTTCGCGTAATCAGCACCAAAGAGTTCTTTAGCACGGTCAATTGCCAATTGTTCAATCACGTCTACATATTCACAACCGCCATAGTAGCGTTTGCCTGGGTAGCCTTCTGCATATTTGTTAGTGAGTTTTGAACCTTGAGCTTCCATTACTGCTGGAGAGCAATAGTTTTCTGAAGCGATTAACTCAATATGAGCTTCCTGACGAGCATCTTCACTCGTAATAGCTTGAGCTAATTCTGGATCAAAGTCAGCAATAGAGATATTGGCAAACATTAGCGAGGTCCTATTAATGTAGGGCTTTTAAGCCGTGCTAAGATTGGCGCGTATTGTAACATGAACTTGTTAAATTTCGAGAATGAAGTTTAAACAGTTTGCAATTAAATTTGATTAATTCTTGTGTGTTCACTCTATTACTATTAAAAACAAATATCTGAATTAAGACTATTCTTTTTAAATTCAGCCATTTTTGAAAATTGCCTTTAACAACCTACAGCCTAAACTTGCAACGTTAATATGATCGAGCATGAAGATTACTTAAAATGAGCACCTCATCTAAATAATTCCCATGATTCGTTCAATTCAGCATAATTTATACAATTCACTGACTTTATTACTGTGAGCTCAGATTTGAAAATGTTAAATTAATTACATCTTTATCATTTACTTGGACATTTGCATGCAAGCCATTATCTTGGATACTGAAACCCATACATTGAACGGTTTGCCCATAGAAATTGCATATGCTCCTATTCAGATTGAACAAGGCAAATTAAGTCTTGATCGCGAAAAAATCTTTGACCAACTATATAGTATTGGTGACGAAAAAATTTCCTATGCTGCAATGGCGGTACATCATATTCTTGAAAGTGATTTAGTAGATCAGCCCAACTTCGGTACCTTCGAATTACCTCAAGAAACGACGTATATTATTGGTCATAATATTGATTATGATATTCGAGCTGTTCAGCAATGCGGCGTAGACACAAGTCATATTAAAGCCATCTGTACACTCGCTCTTTCTCGACTAGTTTGGCCTCATGCAGAAGCACACAACATTTCTGCTTTAATTTATATGATTAGTAAAGGCAGTAGCAAAGCTAGAGAGATGTTAAAAGGTGCCCATCGTGCTGATGCTGATATTATTTTGACTGCAAATATCTTAATGCACATTATTCATCATTTGGGTATTCAAAACATTGAAGAACTCTATGAAGTATCTGAAGATGCACGTATTCCTCGTACAATTAACTTCGGTAAACATCGTGGGACAGCCATTGTAGATCTTCCAAGTGATTATGTTTCATGGTTACTAAGACAAGAAGACTTGGATCCCTATTTGAAAAAAGCCTTAGAAAAAACTTTAATTGATACGCTTTAAGCAATATTTCATGACTCTCACTTTGAACCTAAACCTCAAAGTGAGAAATTAACTATTTTTTTAATACTTTTAAACGATTAAACTAAAATTTACACCAATAATTACAATAATATAATCACATGATAATTAAATATTTTTTATTATTTTTATTCATTCAACACTGCCCACCTCATCCGCTATTAGACTAAGGCGAAGTAGAACATCTGTACCATAAATATATTAATACCATCATCCAACCACGGTATAAATAGGTGCCTTATGTCTAAACTTAGCCAAATTCTAGAATTTGATCCTTTAGATAATCCTATGTATCTTAAAAAAGTCGGAAATTGGGTTCTCACCTTCTTGCATGCCCATGACCAGGTGGAGAAAATCCAGCTCGCCATTACCAATGTTATTCCGCGTCAAGCAGATGGCTCATTGCAGCCTCGACGTATTATCATTGAGCAAGCTGATCAAGATCATCAATGGCAAATCAATCACATAGAATGTTTTGATAGCCTTGAAAATAAAGAAGTCCTGCTCAATGCTTCAGAACAAACGGGGGGATCGATCATTCAAGACCTGCTCAGTGAATTTCGAAAATATGATGTTGAAGTCATGTTTAAAGCATAATTCCGATATGAAAAAGCCCGCTTTACGCGGGCTTTATGTTGGAAGGCTAGTGTTAGATTTATTGTTCAACTGAACTCAACTAACTGTCATTGATCCGTCCAACTCGTCAGTAGCGTTGAATATTTACAACCTACTGTGATTTTTAATTTAATACTTTCAATATGTGATGTGAAGTCACTTTAACACTTTTCAACAACTGTATAAAAAAAATACAATTGAATTTTTTTATTTATAGATAAGAATAAGTTTCGCGAATATGAACAAAGTTTTAATTCAAAAAAGTCGACCGAAATGGGTCGACTTTTAATTCTAATTTTAAGCTCAGAATTAAGCCAAATGACGTGAACGATTATTTGAATGATTTACACCAAAACGTCCAGCAAAAATCGTCACAATCAATCCAATCAATAAACCAATGAATGACCATAAGGCAGCTTTTGCAGCAGCTTTAGTCGCATTAGCTGCTTTTTCACGTGCTTGATCTTTTAGTTCAGCATATTTTAATTTAGCAGATTGAATATTCGCCTCTAAATCATTAAAGAATTTATCCTGCTGTATAAGGAAATTATTGACAGCTTGATTCGCTTCTTGCGGAGTTAGAGATGAATTTTTCGCTAAAGCAGCACTGACTTCATTCTTATTAATAGAAGCAGTTACAGATTGTGCACGAGTTTTTAATTGTTCTGATAACTTTTGAATAATAGCATCACTGTTATCTGGATGAATCACCAACTCTTTTGCAGCAACCTTAATTTGCTCTTTTGCCCATTCACCCTGCGCTTTTAAGAATTCGGGTTGCAATTCCTCGATTCCTGTTTTGCGTAATGCCTCAGACATCTTTTCATCACTATTTTCAAGCTTTGGTAAAGGAACCAATTCCTCAAAAGCTTGAACTCCGATCTGAGTTAAATTAACGCCACCTCGACCAATTTCTGATGCTACACTACCCGCAGCACTACTGACTGAACTAATCGCACTACCAGTAATTTTTGCCGCGCCGCTAATGGTCATTGCACCAAACCAGATACCTAACAGCAATGAAAGTGACCAGACAATAAAGCCATGGATTGCACCATCAGCTTGAGCCAAGTGACCTGCAACAAATCCACCAATAGCTAACGATACTAACAATGAAATAATTGTCCATACGCTTACTGCTATCCCTGAGCCATTTGTAATATCAGTGGTAGATTGTGGATCTAGGAGCGCAAATCCTAATGCAACGCCAAGTAATGAGAGTAAAATTGAAATAGCTAATACAACAATAACGCCAGCGAAAATACTCGCCCACGAAATTCGATTTTGGATCAGAACTTTTTCTTCGTACATTGTTGTGCCTCTTATTTGAATTATTCATAATTTATGTGATTTATACGGCAATGCCGCAATTCAAATTTAAAATAGGCCATGTGAATTTTATGTGACAAATTTTGCATTTTTATGTTTATTTTAAGACTAAATATATTGTTATTTGTCAGTATTGGAGCATCTCACGATTCAATCGACTCAGATTAACAATTCAGATTACGCACTAAATTTTGATAAAAATTTACTAAAAATATTTTATTTGACGGACTATGTTTTGTTTGAAAGACATAAAAGAAATGGTGCGCTCAGCGGGACTCGAACCCACGCCACAGGCTTCGGAGACCTGTACTCTATCCAGTTGAGCTATGAGCGCATTTTAGGAAGTGCGCACATCATAACAAAAAAAACTCTAAGGTAAAGCAACTATATATCTTTCCAATTTTTAGTGCTCATGCTTTATACAGCGTTTCAACATCAAAACAGAGAATTCTGATTACAGAGCTTGGTTTATTTTTCAAGATCACTCACAATATCTCAACTTTTCACCATTCGAGATATTCATGACTGATGCATTGACCTTAAGGGATTTGTCGAAGACCTATCGAAATGGTTTTCAAGCATTAAAAGGAATCAACTTAGATGTTCCAGAAGGTGAATTTTATGCACTTCTAGGCCCTAATGGTGCAGGTAAATCAACCACTATTGGCATCATCAGCTCTCTTACAAAAAAAACTGGAGGAACTGTCGAGATTTTTGGTCATAATCTCGATACACATCCTTCACAAGCTAAACAATGCTTGGGTGTAGTCCCCCAAGAATTTAACTTTGCGCAATTTGAAAAGACTTTCGATATTTTAGTCACTCAGGCAGGTTATTACGGCATTCCAAAAAAAGTTGCTGAAACTCGTGCAGAGGAGTATCTGACCAAATTAGGTTTATGGGAAAAACGTTCTACTCAAGCACGTATGCTATCTGGGGGAATGAAACGCCGCCTTATGATTGCCCGGGCAATGATGCATGATCCGAAACTGTTAATTCTCGATGAACCGACTGCTGGTGTTGATATTGAACTACGTCGCTCGATGTGGGACTTCTTAACAGAAATGAATCAGAAAGGTACATCTATCATTCTCACAACACATTATTTAGAAGAAGCAGAAGTACTGTGTCGCAAAATTGCAATTATTGATCGTGGCGTCATTAAAGAAGACACCACCATGAAGAACTTCTTAAATCAATTAAATGAAGAATCTTTCATTTTTGATTTGGCTGAACCTATAGAACCGATACAACTTGACATTATTGGTGTGAAATTTAATTTGGTTGATCCAGTGACCTTAGAAATTACGCTTGATAAAGCACATAGCATGAATGATCTTTTCCAACTTCTAGAATCACAGAACATTCAAGTTCGAAGTATGCGTAATAAATCAAATCGTTTAGAAGAGTTATTCGTCAAAATGGTCGAAAAGAATCTTGATGGAGCTGCGCAATGAATTTTAACCAACTCGCTGTAGCTTTATATACGATTATCCATAAGGAAATTCGTAGATTTATGCGCATTTGGCCACAAACATTGTTACCACCAGCAATTACCATGTCACTGTATTTTGTGATTTTTGGAAATCTAGTCGGTTCAAGAATTGGGGAAATGGGTGGCTTTACCTACATGCAGTTCATTGTACCTGGTCTAATTATGATGGCTGTCATTACTAATAGTTATGCCAACGTTTCATCAAGCTTTTTTAGTTCTAAATTTCAAAAAAGTATTGAAGAATTGATCATGAGTCCAGTGCCTTTACATGCCGTACTTTGGGGTTATGTGCTCGGTGGTGTTGCTCGAGGCTTATTGGTTGCTATCATTGTGACTGCGATGAGTTTATTTTTTACTGACTTATATATTACCAACTGGTTCGTAACAATTTATACCGTCCTGATTACATCATTACTGTTTGCATTAGGTGGATTTATCAATGCGGTCTATGCAAAGTCATTTGATGATATTTCGATTATTCCCACTTTTGTTTTAACACCGTTGACCTATTTAGGTGGGGTGTTCTATGCAATTTCTGCATTAAGCCCATTTTGGCAAAATCTATCTTTAATTAACCCTGTCGTATATATGGTCAATGCATTCCGTTATGGGATCCTTGGTCATAGCGATGTAAATGTATCTATCTCTTTATTAGTAATCACAGCGTGTTGCGCCGCGCTATATGCGGTCGCTTATCACTTACTCTCCCGTGGTTCAGGAATGCGTGAATAATGAGCGTTGAACAATCTCTTTTAGGCAAAGACACCAACTATCCAACTGAATATCAACCTGAGGTGCTATTTCCAATTGCTCGCGCAGAAGCACGAGCGAAGTACGCACATGTAGACGGTATTCAACAAGGAATAGATTGGTGGCATATTTTTGAAATTTCTTGGTTGAATCTGTCAGGGATTCCTCAAGTTGCGATTGGTCGAATGCACCTACCTGCTTCATCACCTTATCTCATCGAGTCAAAATCTCTTAAGCTATATTTCAATAGTCTGAATTTTGCTCAATTTGAATCTCAAAATCAGTTTATTGAGACAGTCGAGCGTGATCTATCTAAAGCTGCTAATGCAGAAGTCAGACTTGAATTATTCGATGTTGATCAGTTGAATATTGCCCAGCCTGAAGGAATATGCATCGACCATTATGAGCCTGAACGTCTTGAAAACCACCCTAATGCGAGCTTACTTAAACTCGATGCAGCGTCTTCCGAAGAAATCGTTGAAATTCAATTATATTCGCATTTATTAAGAAGTAACTGCCCCGTCACAGGACAGCCTGATTGGGGCACAGTTTTTTTAAGATATCGTGGCAAAAAACCTTGTTATCGTTCAATTTTAGCTTATATTATCTCCTATCGTCAGCATAATGGCTTTCACGAACAATGCGTTGAACAAATCTACGCAGACATTTGGGAAAACTTTAATCCTGAAAAGTTGATGGTATATGCGACTTATACACGCCGTGGTGGTTTAGACATTAACCCTTGTCGTGTATCGGACTTTGCATGGATGCCAAGCCCAATTCGATTGGCGCGACAATAAATTGAAGAATAGTTGAGGTTATACGATGTCATATTTTGGTTTTATTCCATCTGAATCTTTGTTAAAGAATATTCAAACTGGAATTGAGAAAAAAAATTCAAACGAACCACTTTACCCTTTGCGTGATCAAACTGCACTCGCTATTAATGATGAAATTATCGATGCAATTTTAGTTGAACTTGTACGTCGTTTCCCTGCAAGTGACAAACGAGAAACAGCTGAAAAACTTGCTGGTTATATTAAATCAACAGTATCGGTACTACTTAAACAGTTATTGGGTAAAGCACCAAATGACGTCGTGAGACAATCGATTGAATTCTCTGAAAAAAGTTTATTCAAAGATCCAGAGGGTAATTATCGTGTCGGTGCTCCATTACCCGCTGATTTAGTAACAAACTTAAAAAATAGCTTTGCAGAAGTACGTGCAGGCAATGATGTCAATCGTGCAGTTCTGTCTGAACAATACAAACAATTCGGTGAAGCTGCAGTTCGTCACTTTATGAATGATTTTAATAAGACCCTAGATTTGGGGATGATTAAACGTAAGGCGTCTGATATCGCTTCTTCAGCGGTCATCAAAGCAGTTCATATTGCTATTGATAAGCTCATTCCTAACTTTACTAAAGAAGAATTGTTAGCTGCAGCTGAATATCATGACACGCTATTTATTCAGGAATAAATCAGATTAATCAAAAACCTAGCTAAAGCTAGGTTTTTTTATGTTTTAAAGATGGTTCAACAATATTGAATAAATAAAAGACATAATTCATCCATTTTTACACTTTTTATGTAGGTTTTTGTGAATCCATCACGACCTAATGTTATCTTAATAAACATTGCGATTAATCAAATGATGCTGAACTTTTAATCCTTATCAACACTTATACCTTTGCATCTATCACCGATAATAATTGGATCTGCTGCTGTTATGTTATTTGAAAATTTTAATGTTAAATTACAACGTATTGGTCTAGCACTCAGTGCGTTTATGGTCACAAGTTTTGTTCAAGCCAATGACTTCGCTCAACATCCTCAATATCAAAATTTTAAACTAAAAACGATGCAGACCTATGGTTTGAGTGCTGAGCAAGTTGACTGGGCCATGAATGGGTCAAAAAACCTACCAAATATTATCAACATTATGAATCGCCCAGGAGAAAGCAAACCTTGGTACGAATACAAAAAGAATTTTTTAGCAGAAAGTACAATTCAACGAGGTGTGCGTTTTAAAAATCAGTATGCAGACACTTTAAATCGAGCAGAACAGCAGTTCGGTGTTCCTCAGTCCATTATTCTTGGTATTCTCGGCGTAGAGACAGGTTTTGGGGCAAATAAAGGCTCATTCATCACACGTGATGCCCTAGCCACGTTAGGGTTTGGATATGAACGACGTGCACAATACTTTCAAGATGAATTAAGCGCTTTGATTGCATGGTCTTATAAGGATGGCATTCCAGCTAATTCAGTCGTTGGCTCTTATGCTGGTGCTGTGGGCTATCCTCAATTTATGCCAAGCAATATTCCGAAATTTGGTGTGGATTATGACGGTAATGGTCATATCGATCTCAGAAACTCTGCTGTAGATGCAATTGGTTCTATTGCAAATTATCTTGCTCAACATGGTTGGCAACGAGATCAACCGATTGCTTTTGCCGCACGCTACCAAGGAAATAATGCGGATGCCATCATAGCCAAAGACTTAACACAACCTACCCCATATGGTGCATTAAAAGTTCAAGGCATTAGCCCACTCAATCCTATTGTTAAAATAGATGACTTAGACATGGTCAATGTGATTCAACTACAAGAAAATTATGGACCAGCTTATTACCTTACATATCCTAATTTTCAAGTCATTACGACCTATAACCGTAGTCGAATGTATGCAACTGCACTGTGGCTTTTAGGGACTGAAATCGCGAGTAGATAAATATAAATCTACTTGTTTTCACAAAAGTCAATAAATATTTTTGTGATTAAGTTCACTATTTGCACATTTTACATATTTTGTTACACTATTGATTAATTATTAACCAAATTTTGTGATAATTTGTCGTTTTTGTAACTAAAGTGAAAATAAAGCTAGACACTTTTGTATCAGGATGAATATCATCCACTACCGTTAAATGCAGTTGCACAAGTAAATTTACAGACCATTTAGGTTAATTATCAGCAACTTAGATAATTAACTTAGGGTTCCAAGGAGTTAAACGATGCATGCTTCGCTGAAAATGTTATCAATATTAGGTATTAGTTTGGCTTTGTCTCAAACTCATGCCGAGCTGGTTCAATCATCTTATCTGAATAATGATGTTGACCAATCAAGTCTTGCTTCACGCGTGATTAGCAAAGACTCTACAAGTTTCAATTCGCACTTCTCGAATTTAAACAGTTTAGCAATTACTGAAAGTTCAGGTGATAAAATTCGTCGCGAAACAATCGCAGCGAAAATTCAAGTACCTGTTGAAGAGCCTTCAGTGATTGATAAACTTAATAATGTTGCTTCAAACACTGTTCGTCGTTTTAGTCAAACAGGCGTTGCTTCTTGGTACGGTCGTCAATTTCACGGTCGTAAAACTGCAAGTGGCGAAACATTTGATATGAATGCACTTACTGCAGCGCATCGTAGCCTACCTCTTAATTGCTATATTCGTGTAACGAATAAATCAAATGGTAAAAGCGTCGTTGTTAAAGTAAATGATCGTGGCCCATTTCATGGTAATCGTGTTGTAGATTTATCTTACGGTGCTGCGAAATCTCTTGGTATTACCAATGCTGGTACTGCGCGTGTAAGCATCGAACGTGTGGATGGTCCAAACTCTTAGGTTCTCATGATTCAGCGAAGCATTTAACGACAAGCCACTCATTGAGTGGCTTTATTATTTTTAATTTTTTTTGATGTGACCAATATACAAAAAAGAATCTTGATTTATCATCTTATGTCATACTGTAGTTTATAGAATAAATAAAATTCAAATAATCAGTGAAGGAAATAGGATGAAGACAATTACAGAATGGTTAGATGAATATAGTGATAGCCATCAAAACCCAACCAATAAAACATTACACTGGATTTGCGTACCCACGATTCTATTCTCGATCATTGGCATACTCGCTCATTTCAGCGCATTACTGACTACCCTTTTACTGGTGTTAACACTCATCTTTTATGCAAGATTAGATCTTGTACTCGCGGTTGCAATGGCAGCATTATTATTGATCATGTCTTGGCTTATCATTATTCTTCCATTCGGGAAAGGATTCTATATTGCTCTGTTCGTTTTGGCTTGGATAGGTCAATTTTACGGGCACAAAATTGAAGGGAAAAAGCCTTCTTTCTTTAAAGACCTTCAATTCCTTCTGATTGGCCCTCTATGGTGTATGGATGCTTACCTAGATAAGATAACTACCTAATTGGAAATCACGCCAAATCAGCGCTTAAATTAGCAAATACAGCACGGGTTAAATTAGAATTTAATTTAGCCCGTTTTTACATTGATTAACTAATTCATTGATAACTTCGACCTTGATGCTTTAACCAACCATCAATATGCCGTTTATTAGGATCATGGTGAGTCCAATGAATTACACCACCCTTGTCGGTATATTCATATTCACCATAGAACTTGACGATATCCCCTTTTTGAATATTTTCAACACGTGGTGCCAAGTCTATATTATGAGCTACCAAAACTGTCTGACCATGATTAAGTTTTAAAATAAATTTCTGATGTCTAGATCCTTCATTATCATCTTTTAATATTGCAACAACTTCTCCAGAAGCCCTAACTTGCACATCACTGATCTTTTTTTGAAATAGTGTGGCTATTTTTGTGGCATCATCATTATCCGCAGAGGGTAGTTCTCGTTGGTTAGCATCATTATAGTGAGTACTTACATCCGTATGATTGAGTCTGTGCTCATTACTCTGTTTTAAATCCTGTTTTAAATCGATACCGAAATATGCTGCGACCACGACTACAATTAACGCAGCAATACTCATTTTTGATTTCTGAGACATATTGATCTCTAAGTTATATTTTTATTTCATCCTAAAGTTTATATCATTTAGACCCATCAAAAAAAAAGAAAAAGACCCTTAAAGGGCTTTTTCTTTTTCAAAATAATTGAATCAATTATTTTGCAGCAGCTTGAGCAGCAGCAACTTCTTCAGCGAAAGAAAGTTCAGCTTTTTTCTCAATACCTTCACCCACTTCGAAACGTACGAATTGAGCAACAGTTGTACCTGTAGATTTAAGAACATCAGCAACTTTCTTGTCGTTGTCGATAACGTACATTTGACGCTCAAGAACAACTTCATTTAAGTATTTTTCAACTGAACCAGTTACCATTTTTTCAACGATATTCGCCGGTTTACCAGATTCAATTGCTTTTGCTTCAGCAATTTCTTTCTCTTTAGCGATTAACTCAGCAGAAACACCTTCAGCATTTACAGCAACTGGGTTGAACGCAGCAACGTGCATTGCGATACCTTTACCAGTAGCAGCATCACCAGCAAATGAAACTACAACACCGATTTTTAAACCGTGTTTGTAAACTGCAAGGTTTTCACCTTCAACGATTTGAGCACGACGAACTTGAATGTTTTCACCGATTTTTTGAACAAGCGCAATACGAGCTTCTTCTACAGTTGCACCATCTTCAAGTTTCAATTCAGCAATTTGAGCAGCATCAGTTACGTTCGCAGCAAGCGCAGCAGCAGCAACTTTTGCAGAGAAACCAGCAAAGTTTTCGTCTTTAGCAACGAAGTCAGTTTGACAGTTTACTTCTAAAAGAATTGCTTTATTGCCTTCTTGAGCAATTGTAATCGCGCCATCAGCAGCAATGTTACCTGCTTTTTTAGCAGCTTTTGCTTGACCAGATTTACGAAGGTTGTCGATCGCTAACTCGATATCGCCACCAGCTTCTGTCAACGCTTTTTTACATTCCATCATTGCTAGACCAGTACGATCACGCAACTCTTTAACCATGCTTGCAGTAATAGCAGTCATGTTATTCTCCTAAATTCGGTCGAGATATGTATCTGTTAACAAAAACGGCCCAAATTAATCATCTGGGCCGTTTTGCTTGATTGATGCTTAAGATGCCACGATTACGTGTCGCAAAAATGACAAATCCGCATCAAATCGCATTAAGCCTCAGGAGCTTCTTTAGCAGCTTCTTCGCCTTTAGCTTGCGCATTAGCTTGAGTTTGAGCGTATTCTTTACCAGCAATAATCGCATCAGCCATCGCAGTAGCGTAAAGAGTTACAGCGCGGATCGCATCATCGTTACCAGGAATAACGAAATCAACGTTATCTGGGTTAGAGTTAGTATCAACGATACCGATTACTGGAATACCAAGGTTCTTAGCTTCTTTGATTGCAATCGCTTCGTGGTCAACGTCGATGATGAACAATGCGTCAGGTAAACCACCCATGTTCTTAACACCGCCAAGAGCACGTTCAAGTTTTTCCATTTCACGAGTACGCTCTAAAGCTTCACGTTTAGTAAGCTTAGCGAAAGTACCGTCAGTAGACTGAGTTTGAAGATCTTTAAGACGGTTGATTGATTGACGAAGAGTTTTCCAGTTCGTCAACATACCACCTAACCAACGGTGATCTACATATGGTTGACCAGCACGTTGAGCTTGTTCACGGATGATGTTAGAAGCAGCACGTTTAGTACCAACGAACAATACTTTGTTCTTTTTGCTTGCTAGATTGTTAACAAAGTTCAATGCATCATTTAACGCAGGAACAGTGTGCTCAAGGTTGATGATGTGAATTTTGTTACGCGCACCAAAAATGTATTGACGCATTTTTGGGTTCCAGAAGCGAGTTTGGTGACCGAAGTGCGCACCAGCTTGAAGAAGGTCGCGCATGCTTACGTTGTAATCTGCCATTTTCTTTACCTTAAAAGTTTGGGTTAGGCCTCCATATGTCCGCATTCTCCACCCTTACGGGCACCCAGAGGAATGTGTCGACATATGTGCGGATTTTATTAACCAACATATCATCCGATTAAGTGAATCTATTCACGAAAAGCATTTGATAAATTGGGCGGCTATTTATACCATAGTCACACACAAATTTCCAAAAGTTTTTAAAGATCATGAACAGTACTTATGAAGCACCACGTCGTTTAATTAAATCTGCTGAAGATATCGAAAAGATGCGTGTGGCGGGACGACTAGCGGCAGAAGTTTTGGATATGATCAAACCGCATATCAAGCCTGGTGTGAGTACACTAGAATTGGATACGATTTGTCATGATTATATTGTGAATAAACAAGATGCCATTCCTGCTTGCCTAGGCTATGGTGCTGCGCCTGGTCGTCCTGCATTCCAGCATACGATTTGCACATCAGTAAACCATGTGGTTTGCCACGGTATTCCCTCTGAAAACAAAATCTTAAAGAAAGGTGACATCTTGAATATTGATGTCACTGTGATTAAAGATGGATTTCATGGTGATACCAACATGATGTACATCGTGGGTGGTGAGACTTCTATTCTTGCAGATCGCTTATGCAAAGTTGCACAAGAAGCAATGTATCGTGGTATTGCTACGGTAAAACCTGGTTCGACGATCGGTGATATTGGTCATGCGATTCAAAAATATGTTGAGTCAGAGCGTTTCAGTGTCGTTCGTGAATATTGTGGTCATGGTATTGGAACTGTTTTCCATGATGAACCTCAAGTGCTTCATTACGGTCAACCAAATTCAGGCATGGTTTTAGAAGAAGGTATGACATTTACAATTGAACCAATGGTCAATGCTGGTGTATGGCAAACTAAACTTCTTGGTGATAAATGGACAGTTGTAACGAAAGATCATAAATTATCTGCGCAATATGAACATACTGTTTTAGTCACTAAAACAGGTGTCGAGGTATTAACTGCTCGCCCTGAAGAGGATTTATCCCGATTTCAATAATTTTAGTTAATTAATAAAGTTAAAAAAGTCAGGCCAATTTAAATTGATCTGACTTTTTATTTTGCTAAGTCACTCAATAAGAAATAAATTCACAAACAAACCTAACAAATGTTGGATTTTTAAGATTTAAATTCATGATTTTTAAAAATTTTTTATCAAAAAAATGAGTAAAAACGCTTTTCAAACTGATTCATTTTATGTTTATATAACGCTTAAAGAATGTAAAACAACAACTAGCAACAAAATCGGACAGGGAGTCCAAAATGACGAAAAAAGCATTCTGGTGCATGGTCGTACCTATTGTTTTTGCATCTACAACTATTTATGCAGAATCATCATTTTTTAATCTGGATGAAACTGAAGGGTTTAAACGATATTCAATTTCAGTCGGACCATTACATGTTATGCCTCAAGGTAAAGCCAAGGCACCTAAAATTCGTACAGCAGTAAAAAATGGTGAAGTTGCAAAAAATGGTGATATTACACTTTCTACAGTTTTTGAGAACTTAGATCCTGATAAAGAAAAAGAAAATCAAAGTATGCAAGCGCTTTTGAAGATCGTTGATGCTTTTAGTGATACTTATCCAGCCAGTCAAAGTGGAACTTCAACTGTAAGCGGCATTGAAAGTTGGAGTATGGATGGTTCTGGAATGACTGCAGATGATGTCACAACACTTGGCATCATGATCAATTACCATTTCAACGATAAGATCTCATTTGAGAGTAAAGCTGGGTTCCCCCCAAAAGTAGACATTCAAGGTAAAGGTAAGATTACAGCACCATTTACAGCCGAAGCAAATTCAACACTTTTAGGTATACCTTTACCAACAATCTATCTTAAGAATGATCTGCCAATTACAGATCTTGAGAGTCATGGAAATTCTATTGCGACAGCACGTGCATGGACTCCAATGTGGGAATTGCAGTACCATTTTGGACAGACTGGGATCAATAAATTTAGACCCTATGTTGGGCTTGGACTTATGGTCGCATACTTCAATGAATTAGAATTGAATCCAAGTCTTGAAAAAGACCTAATTGATTCAGGTCACATGATTGCCAATATGAAAAATGGACGCGGTGGCGATGCATTAATTAAAGGTAAAAAAAGTACAGCAAATCCTAAGGTTAAACTTGAGTCCGAATTGAGTTTTGCGCCAATAGCCACGCTTGGGTTTACTTACGACTTCAATCAGAACTGGTTTGCAGTTGCATCTATTAGTTATGCACATCTAACAGGTAAAACCACAATTGAAGTCAACGATGATAAACTCGGAACATTATTTTCATCGGAAGTTGATTTAGAAGTAAATCCTATCATTGGTTATGCTGGTGTAGGCTATCGCTTCTAAAACACTTGAGGCATATTGAAGTCACACCCCAATATGCCCAACCCATCACAAATAAAGAAAAAATAAGACAATTAATACACACTTTAAAATCCAACTTATATCATATTTTTCAATAATTTAACAATTGTAAATTAGGATAATAAATTTGATTTCAAGTGAACAAACTGCTTTGCATTTAGATGATTTAATGAATATAAAATGAACTAAAAATTGGACATGGAGTCCTTCAAACAATGAAGAAGTTTTTAGTTCCTACATTATTCGCAAGTTCATTCTTATCTACTCTGAGTTATGCGGAGTCAGGATATTTCAGCCTTTCTGATGAGGGTTTTAAGCGCTTTTCAATTTCAGTGGGTGCATTACACGTAATGCCACAAGGTAAGGCCCAACCTTTTAATGTAAAAACAGTCATAAATGACAATTATGAATCAAAAGTTGGGGACATTAATGCTTCCACGGTAATCGATAACCTTGACCCAGATCGTAAACCAAATTATTTAGTAGAAGGTATTGTTAAATTAATTTCTGCTTTTCAAGGCAATGTCTCAGGGGCTATTAGTGGAAAATCCTATATTAATGGATTAGCTGAATGGGATAATCCGAATACTGGCTTGGAGGCTGATAAAGTTACAACAGTTGGCATCATGAGCAGTTATCACTTTACAGATAATTTATCTGTGGAAATAAAAGGTGGAATTCCACCTAAAGTGGATATTAAAGGTATTGGAAATATTAAAGCCCCATTCTCAGCTACTGCAGCACCCTTAGGTGGAATTGCGGGGAACTTAGACCTCAAAAATAATATTCATATTACTAATCTAGAACAATCTTCAAAAGCTGCTGAAGCTAGAGCATGGACCCCTGCTTTTGAATTACAATATCGTTTTGGTGAAACCGGAATTAATAAATTCCGCCCTTACGTTGGCGTTGGATTAATGTACGCTTATTTTAATGAGCTAAAAATGGATCCAGGTATCGAAAAAGATTTAGTCGCCGCTGGGCATATGATCCAAAATATTATTAATCAAAATGCTGGTGCAGCACTTGATAAGAAAGATACCAATGGAAAAATGAAAGTTAATTTAGAAGCAACTGATGTTTTTGCGCCTATAGCAACAGTTGGATTCACCTACGACTTTAATGATACATGGTATGCAGTAGCATCTATTAGTTACGCCCACTTGCAGAATGAAACGAAGATCACAGTCGTCAATGAAAATACTGGACAAGAGTTGATCAACTCAAAAGCTGATATCGAGATTAACCCGATATTAGGCTATGCTGGGGTTGGCATGCGTTTCTAACGCATAGAGTAAGAAAAGAGGCAATTGCCTCTTTTTTTGTAATCAAACAAAAACCAAACATAATTGGCAAATTATTACTACAATGTGTCTAAAAATAAATTTGATAATAAAAATACAAAAATAATCACTCTTAATTTACAGTTTTGGACATGGAGTTCCATAATGAAAAAAAAACTAGCTTACTTAGTTGCATCTATCAGTGCGTTAAGTTTTCCAGTCTTCAGTTATGCAGATTCACCTTATTTTAGTTTAAAAGATGGCGACGGCTTTAAACGTTTTTCTGTGTCAGTGGGTGCATTACATGTAATGCCTCAGGGTAAAGCTCAACCAATTAATATTAACACTGCTGTAGCTGAGGGTGAAAAAACGAAGGTTGGAAATGTGCAAGTCGATTCTGTATTGAATGCCATTGACGATAGCGTTCCTGGAACTGCAATTAAAAAGCAATTACTCGAAACTGCTGTAGCTGCAGATGTTTTAAATCTCATTAGCTACAAAGAAGATGGCAAGACCTATTTACGTGAAAATACCTCTGGTGAAGCAGTAATCAACGGATTAAACAACTGGGAAGCTAAAGGCACTGGACTTGAAGCAGATGATGTCACAACACTCGGAATCATGACCAACTATTTTTTCACCGACAATATTTCATTTGAAGTGAAAGCTGGAATTCCACCTAAAGTCGACATTCAGGGGAAAGGACAAATTTATGCTCCACTTTCAGGCATCGCTACCCCGACAGGGATTGGTGCAATTCTAAACGATTTGCCTTTAAAAGATGACATCTTCATTACTGATTTATCAGGTCATGGTAAGGTTGCAGAAGCTCGTGCATGGACGCCAGCATTCGAATTCCAATATCATTTTGGCAAAACAGGCGTAAATAAATTTAGACCATATGTAGGACTTGGTTTGATGTATGCATACTTCAATGAATTGGAAATGAACTCCAACCTTGAAGCTGATCTAGTCGCTGCAGGTCATAAAATTGCGAACATCAAATTAGGTGAAGCAGGGAAAGCACTTGATGGAATTGAAAGTACTGCGAATCCTAAAGTTAAACTCGAAGCTAAAGATGCTTTCGCCCCTGTAGCTACTGCCGGTTTTACTTATGATTTCAACGATCGTTGGTTTGCAGTCGGGTCAATTTCCTATGCGCATCTCAAAGGTGAAACAACAATTACAGTAAACGATGCTGAACTTGGTGAATTAATCAATGCAAAATCAGATATCGAAATTAATCCGATTCTGGGATATGCCGGTATTGGTTATCGATTCTAATTTCCATCAGTCTTCATAAAGCGGCCAAGTGCCGCTTTATTCATTCTAATAACTAAATTTTATTGATTGATAAATTTTTATTCTGTCGTCATGATGCTACTGATCTTTTAAAATTACAAAAAATGCTAAGCGGATTGACCATGTCAGAAACCAAATTTTCAAAACCCCTCATCTTTATGCTCATTGGGAGTGCTTTTATTTTGGCACTCTCCTTAGGTGTCAGACATGGATTTGGCTTGTATTTAGTTCCAATGAGTCATGAGTTTAATTGGAATCATCAAGTTTTTAGTTTAGCAATTGCCTTTCAAAATTTATTATGGGGTGCTGTTCAACCCTTTACTGGAGCGCTAGCAGATAAATATGGGAGTAAAAAAGTCGTTGCTGTAGGTGGCGCTTTATACGCGATAGGACTTGTGATGATGGCATTTAGCTCAACAGGGCTTCTCATCAATCTCAGTCTAGGTTTAATCATTGGTTTGGCTTTATCAGCTACTTCATTCTCTGTTTTGCTCTCTGCTGTCGGACGTGCAGCGCACCCAAGTCGACGTAGTATGGCTATGGGTATTGCCAGCGCAGCAGGCTCTTTTGGGCAATTTATTATGTTGCCAACCACACTTTTACTCTTACAAAATTTTGGTTGGTCATCGGCGCTACTCATCACAGCGATTTTAATTGCATTAATTGTACCCTTGGCTTGGATGCTAAAAGCTCCAATGTATCAAGCGCCTCAAACAGTTGATACGATTGCTAAACCTTCTTTAAGTTTTAAACAAATACTCATAGTTGCCAAAAACCACAAACCTTTTATCTGGTTGGCATTAGGATTTTTAGTTTGTGGATTTCAGGTCGTATTTTTGGGCATTCATTTGCCGGGTTATTTAACTGACCATGGTTTTAGCACCACCACTGGTACTATGTTTTTAGCCTTGGTTGGGCTATTTAATATTGTTGGAACTTACACTGCTGGTTGGCTGGGTGATAAATATTCCAAACCTAAATTGCTCATGTGGTTATATGGACTACGTGGCATCGCCATCATTTTATTCCTCGCATTGCCACTCTCGATCTTTACGATTTATAGTTTTGCCATCATTATGGGGTTGTTATGGTTATCAACAGTTCCCCTTACCAATGGTATTGTTGCTAATATGTTTGGGGTTAAGTATCTCACCATGCTAAGTGGAATTGTATTTTTTACTCACCAAGTCGGTTCATTTTTTGGAGGATGGTTGGGTGGCTTAAATCATGATATGACAGGCAATTACAATATTATTTGGATGATGTGTATTGCGCTCAGTATCTTCGGTGTATTGATTCATTTATTTGTTAATGAGGAGAATGTCGTCAATGACTAATCGCTTCAATCTGCTCAACATCAGCATATTCATCGGAGTCATCCTTCTGCTTAGTCTATCAATTGCTTTGTGGATGAACACTCCTGATTTATTTACATATTTTAACCAAGCTTTTTGCGCACATTAATTTATATAATTTTATGGTTTTGACAGCTCAGTTTTTTAAATTCCTCAATCAAATAATCTAATAAACATCTCACGGCAGGCATCATGCCTTGTCGTGATGTATAGGCAACATGAATAACGCCACGTGGTAACTCCCATTCAGGGACTAATTCTACAAGAGTGCCTTGATTAAGCTCTTCATAAACAAACACTCTAGGTAATGATGCTATTCCAACACTATTCAACACTGCAGATTTCATGGCAGCAAAATTATCAGTTTTGAGTCTTGGAAAGAATTCTACTTCTTGAAACTGATTAACTGTGTCAAATTTGGATTGAAATCTCCAAATCGATTTTGGGACATGAAAACCTATACTCGGAAGTTGTGCAAGGTTATCCAAATGGATAGGCTCATGAATCTGTTGAATTAATTCAGGCGTTGCCACTAACACATGTTGCCAAGCATCAAGCTCTCGTACAATCAAGTCGCTATCTTCAAGTGGTAAATTTCTCACCCTAACAGCCAAATCAATCCCCTCTTCTATGAGATCAATTTTACGATTTGTTGCGACCAGATGAACTTGAACACGTGGGTAATGTTGCATGAATTTAGCAATCATATTCCCCAACGGAAACTCAACCAAACCAATTGGGCACGAGATTCGAATTAAACCTGAAGGCTCGCTCGACAAACTTTGCTCTACAAAATTTTCTGCCGCCTCCACTTGATCCAAAATCTTAATACAATATTCAAAAAATTCTTGACCAACTGCGGTTACGGCAAACTTTCGTGTATTTCGTTGCAATAATCTTACGTGTAAACGGTTTTCTAAATCTGAAATATGACGAGATAACTTAGATTTTGTAATACCTAAAGCTTCACTTGCTTTAGTAAAACCTTGATATTTAACGACCTGCACAAAATAGTAGTAATCATTTAAATTTTGCATAATTGTTTCATTTTTGGAATTATCTGTTGAGAGAATCGCCCTGTAATCTCATCAATATACCTCAATATCATGATTAGAACGATATATAGAGGAATACAAAATGACACACGTTCAGAAAGTTTATACCAGCGATCGAAGCACATGGGTGGGTGATGGTTTTCCAACAAACTCCATGTTACCCATGCATGAAATAGGAAATCATACTAGCCCGTTCTTGGTAATGGGTTATACAGGTCAATATCGATTTTCTCCAAGTCATCACCAACGCGGTGTTGGTTTACACCCTCACCGTGGCTTTGAAACGGTGACGATTGTCTATGACGGCGAATTAGAGCATCGTGACTCAAAAGGCAATCATGGCAAAATTGGTCCAAACGAAGTGCAATGGATGACCGCAGGTAAAGGTATTTTGCATGAAGAACACCATTCAGAAGCTTTTGCAACAACTGGCGGAGTTCTGGATATGGTTCAACTTTGGGTAAATCTACCACAGCATGCAAAGATGACTGAGCCAAGATATCAGGAATTGACTGAGCAAAATATTCCTGAAGTTTTATCTCACGATGAGCAAACCAAGATTCGTGTTATTGCTGGTCAATATCAAATTGGCTCAACTGTTTATCAAGGCCCAGCTCAAACATTTAGCAACATGAATGTTTATGACATTAGACTTAATCATGGAGCACACCTTCCATTAAATCTTATGCCAAACTGGAATCATCTGATTTTCATCCTTGATGGAGAAGTTGAGATTGATGGTCAGATCTATACAGCCATGCAAACGCTTTATCTTGATCCAAAATCAACAGAGGTCGAAATATTTGCTCATCGTAAGGCGAAAATTCTTTGCTTAAGTGGTGAACCATTGAATGAACCCATTGTTGCCCACGGTCCTTTCGTCATGAATACTCAGGAAGAAATTGTGCAAGCATTTGATGATTTCAGAAATGGAAATTTTGCTTAATTTAACATCCACAAGCCTTATCATTTTCAAGATAAGGCTTACCCTCATCACTCTTCATTCATTTCAAATACCTGTCATAATCCCCTATTAGACTTAGTTCAAAAACAACATACGATTACAAAATGAAATCAGATACTTTTCCTAAAGTTAGCTTATCAACACTTTTTTTTATTTTTCTAAAATTAGGATGTATTTCATTTGGTGGTCCTGCAGCGCATTTGGTGTTATTTCATCGCACTTTTGTTGATCAACTCAAGTGGTTAAGCTCTCATGAATATGGACAATTGGTCGCATTAGCACAATTGTTGCCAGGTCCGACAAGTAGTCAAGTGGGATTATCGATAGGATATTTATCCAAAGGATATTGGGGGGGCTTTATTGCTTGGTTAGGATTTACATTACCTGCCTTCATTCTAATGACTTCATTTGCTATTTTTGGTCAATATTTTTTTTCCGATATACCTCTTGAACTGTTTCACGTCATCCATTTGATTGTATTAGCCGTCGTCATTTGGGCTTTTTTACAAATGTTCAAAAGCTTCTGTACTGAAATTTGGCAGTATGTCCTGATGCTGAGTTCTGCTTTTTTTATTTATTTTGCGCAGTGGAGCTATAGTCAAATTTTCTTAATTTTAGTGGCTGGATTCATTGGCTTAGCATTTACAAAAAAAGGAAAATCTCAGCCATCACCGCACATCAAAACAACTCAGGCATATCAAAAGTATCATTATCTCTGGCTCATCCTGTTTATAGCTTTATTTATTATTTTTCCTGCGCTGCAATTTATCTATTCATCAAGCTTGCTTAGCAATCTAGAAAGCTTTTATCACACTGCTTCAATGGTTTTTGGAGGCGGTCATATCATCCTGCCACTCATGTATGAAGATTTTGTGCTTACTCAACACATCACTGCGGAACAATTTGACTTAGGCTATGCATTTGCTCAACTTATTCCAGGCCCTTTATTTAGCTTTGCAGGATACGTTGGCACATATTTAGGATTTACCGCATCGCCTTTACTTAACGCTGCGATTGCAACCAGTATAATTTTCCTGCCCTCATTTCTGCTTATTTTCGGCACGCTCCCTTACTGGTCAAAATGGGTCAAAAACAAAAAGATTGCAGCAGCCGTCGCTGCTATTAATGCAGCGGTCATCGGATTATTACTCTGTTTAATTGCTCAAATGGCTGAAAAACATCTACATTCGATTTATGATTTTATTTTTATCGGCATTGTCATTCTTTTACTGAGATCAAAAATCCCTGTCATCATCTCTTTATTAGCGAGCTTTGTTAGCTATGGAGCTTTATTGTATTTTGTGATTTAAAGATCAAACTTAAATGCAAAAATAAAAAAACTCGCAAGCCTGAACTTGCGAGTTTTTATCATCAAGTCGCCTTAGAATAAACGATTCATCCCGTTTAACGTTGCTACACGATAAGCTTCAGCCATCGTTGGGTAGTTAAACGTTGTCTCAACAAAATACTTGATGGTGTTGTTCGGGCTATTCATCACGGCTTGACCAATATGGATAATTTCAGAAGCATTATTACCGAAGCAATGCACACCTAAAATTTCTAAGGTTTCGCGATGGAATAAAATCTTTAACTCACCCACTGTATCACCCGTGATTTGTGCACGAGCGAGGTGACGGAAAGACGCCTGACCAACTTCATAAGGAATTTTTTCTTCAGTTAATTCCTGCTCAGTTTTACCAATTGATGAAATCTCTGGAATGGTATAAATACCAGTAGGGATATCAACCACGGGTTGGATACCTTGTTCACCGCTCATAATCGCGCCAGCACAACGACCTTGGTCATATGCAGCTGAAGCTAGAGACGGCCAACCAATCACATCACCCGCAGCATAAATGTTTTCAACTTCAGTTTGATACTGCTCGTTCACTGATAGTTGTCCACGGCTGTTTGGTTTGATACCAACATTTTCCAAGCCAAGACCATCTGTATTACCAGATCGACCATTACACCATAGAATTGCATCAGCTTTAATTTTCTTGCCACTTTCAAGATGCAACACCACATGATCATCAAATGTTTCTAAGTGATCAATCTGCTCATTGTGACGAATCAATACACCTTGTTCACGTAAGTGATATGACAATGCATCAGCAATTTCGTCATCTAAATAGCTCAGTAATTTATGCTGAGTATTAATCAAATCAACTTTGTGATCTAAGCCAATAAAGATAGATGCATATTCACAGCCAATGACACCAGCGCCATAAATAATGATTTTTTGAATTGAAAAATCTAGATCTAAGATTTTGTCAGAATCAAACACACGTGGGTGATTGAAATCTAAAATTGAAGGACGATATGGACGACTACCTGTCGCAATCACCAACTGTTTAAAAATAATCGTTTCTTTCACACCTTCAGGCGTGAAAATCACCACCGTATTTTGATCTTGGATATAAGCACGACCGTGGAAAATATCAATGCGGTTGCGGTCGTAAAAACGCGAGTGTGTATCTACTTGCTGTTGGATCACTTTATGCGCATTACGAAGCACTTGCTTCATGGTGAATTGTTTCCAATCACCCACTTTTTGGAACATTGGATCACGTTGATAACGGATAATGCTAGAAACCGTTTGACGTAAAGCTTTACTTGGAATAGTTCCTACATGAGTACAGTTACCACCAAGTTGTTCACGCATATCAACTACTGCAACGCGCTTGCCTGATTTGGCAAGTTTCATTGCCGCACCTTCACCAGCAGGGCCTGAACCTAAAACGACTGCATCATATTTGACAAAGGTTCCACTCACGACCTCTTTCTTACGCGGCATTCAATGCTCCTATACAATTATCTCTTCATTTATCTAACTTATATTATGACTGAAAATGCGCACATTTGCTGTATTTCAATACCATATATTGCTTGATAGCCACATTTATTTTATGAATATCGTTTTTGCCCAATTTATGCATAAATTCGCTATAATAAGAGACCTATTTTTAATATTTCCTCCCGTCACACATTAGTGGAATCGTTGAATATGTCAGAAAACCGTAAACCAGTACAGGGTGAAAAACTTCGTGGCGCTGAGAAAGTTGCACGTATTCCTGTAAAAGTGATTCCTACGGTTGAAGCACCTCGTAAACCAGACTGGATTCGCGTCAAAATGGCTGCACCAGAAGAGGTTCAACGCATTAAATCAACTTTACGTGAACAAAAATTACATACAGTGTGTGAAGAAGCTGCATGTCCAAATCTTCCTGAATGTTTTGGTGGTGGTACAGCAACTTTCATGATTATGGGTGACATTTGTACACGTCGTTGCCCATTTTGTGATGTGGCACATGGTCGTCCGAATGCATTAGACCCAGATGAACCGCGCCACATGGCTGAGACAATTGCAAACTTAGGTTTGAAATACGCTGTTATAACATCTGTAGACCGTGATGATCTACTCGATGGTGGAGCGCAACACTTTGTTGATTGTATTAAAGAAGCGCGTGCTTTAAGTCCTAATACATTATTGGAAATTTTAGTACCTGATTTCCGTGGTCGTATGGATGTTGCATTACGCATCATGACGGAATGTCCTCCAGATGTGTTTAACCACAACATTGAAACCGTACCACGTTTATACAAAGCAATGCGTCCAGGTTCAGACTATCAACATTCCTTAAACCTTCTTAAAATGTTTAAAGAATACTGCCCAGATATTCCAACTAAATGTGGCTTGATGGTAGGTATTGGCGAAACTGAAGAAGAAGTTCTCGCACTTCTTGATGACCTTAAAGCACACGATGTTGACTACGTAACGATTGGTCAATATTTACAACCATCAAAAGAACATGCACCAATTGATCGCTTCGTCACACCTGAAGAGTTCGAACGCTATACAGCACATGGGCAAAAATTAGGCTTTAAAAATATTTGGGCTGCACCAATGGTACGTTCAAGTTATTTTGCTGATCGTCAATACTATGGCGAACCAGTACCAGCAGTTCGTCGTAAAGCTGATCCTGCAAAGAAAATTACTGTTCAAACAATCGAAGCATAATTCTTCTTACTTTAAAGCCCTCGTATGAGGGCTTTTTTGTTTGTGGTTTTTATAATTCTCAATTACTTATTGACACATTTCTTATCTCTCTTCAGCTTGAATTTTGAATATTTTTCAAACAATCTTATCCAATATAAGTATTAATATGCGTCCGTTTTAGAACTCAACGCTTTCGTTTCACATTTCATGATCCAATATCTCTGTAGATCTGATGTTTGTGCTTTGATTAAATTTACTGTGGGTATTGGCTCCATGACCAAATCATAAATGGAGCAGTTCATAATGTTTTTTATACTCAGTTTAATTATTTTATTTATAACACTCTGGGCTATTTTTTATTTCGAATTCTCAAGAACTTCTGGGGCTATCACACTCACAGTCGTATCTATTTTAGTCGCGTTGATCAGCCCTTGGTCGCTGATACTCGGTATTCCTTTTATCCTAATTTCATTGATTGTCAGTATTGATGCGTTAAGGATGAAATTTATTACACAACCTGCCTATAAAGCTCTAGCCAATGCAATGCCAACAATGAGTAGTACTGAGCGTGAAGCATTGGATGCAGGAACCAGTTGGTGGGAAAAAGAATTATTTATGGGGGCACCAGACTGGAAGAAATTTGATCAGTATCCGTACCCCACGCTGTCTGAAGAAGAACAATCATTTATCGATCATGAAGTCGAACAGCTCTGCCAGATGCTGGATGAATGGGATATTCACCATCATCGTAAAGACCTCCCTGAAGAAGTCTGGTCATTTATTAAATCCAAAGGTTTTCTGGGTTTAATTATCCCTAAAGAATACGGCGGTAAACAATTCAGCTCATTTGCGCAAAGCCGTATCATGAGTAAGATTGCCTCGCGCTCACTTACCACTGCTGTCAGTTGTATGGTGCCTAACTCTTTAGGTCCAGGAGAATTACTCTTACACTACGGTACTGAAGATCAAAAGAGTCGTTATTTACCAGGTTTAGCAAAAGGTGAAGAAATTCCATGTTTTGGTTTAACAAGCCCTGAAGCAGGTTCAGATGCAGGTGCAATTCCTGACACAGGTGTGGTTTGTTATGGTCAATTTGAAGGACAAGAAGTTCTTGGCCTAAAAATGAATTTTTCCAAACGTTGGATTACACTTGCCCCTGTTGCTACGGTGGTCGGTTTAGCTTTCAAATTATATGACCTTGAAGGTTTACTAGGTGATAAAAACAAAACTGAATACGGAATCACATGTGCCCTATTACCAGCTGATCATGAAGGTGTGATTGTAGGAGCACGCCATAATCCAGGTTCGCCATTTATGAATGGTACCGTGGATGGTAAAGATGTCTTCATTCCGCTGGATTGGATTATTGGTGGTGTAGAAAATGCAGGTAAAGGCTGGCGTATGCTGATGGAATGTCTGGCAGTTGGCCGCGGTATTTCTCTTCCAGCACTATCAACAGCTGCAGGTGAAATGTGTTATTTAAATGTCGGCGCCTTTGCTCGTGTCCGTCAACAATTCAAAATTTCAGTCGGTAAATTCGAAGGTGTTCAAGAGGTTTCAAGTGATATCGCTAGCGATACCTATATGCTCGAAGCTTTCCGTTACTTAGTCACTTGTGGCCTAAACCAAGGGGGTAAGCCCGCAGTTATGACCGCAATGGCAAAATACTACGCAACTGAGACCATGCGTAAGATTGTTAATCATAGTATGGACATTGTGGGCGGCCGTGCTATCCAAATGGGTCCTCGTAACTTCTTGGCGCTCATGTACCAAGCGATCCCTGTTTCGATTACTGTTGAGGGTGCCAATATTCTGAGTCGTTCACTGATGATTTTTGGTCAAGGTTCGATGCGTTGTCATCCCTATTTATTTGAAGAATTACAACTTTTACAAGCCGAAAATAAAGATGCAGCATTAAAAGAGTTTAATGACATTCTTTATAAGCATTTGGGTTATACATTTAATCGAACCGCTAAATCATTTGCTTATGGTTTTATAGGCGGATCAACAGAAGGCTCAGTAAAGGCTGATGATTTCAGTAGCCCTTACTACAAAACCATTAATCGTTTGAGTGCTAATTTTGCCTTAGTCGCAGATATGTGCTTAGGCCTCCTTGCAGGTGATATCAAACGCAAAGAAATGCTGTCTGGACGATTAGCAGATATGCATTCACACTTATTTATTGCGACTGCAATTCTTAAATTTTATGAAAATGGTCAACGTACTGAAGCTGAACAACTGCATGCTAAACTCGCACTTGAGAAAGCATTATATGCATCTCAAGAAGCGTTCTATGGTCTGTTTGATAACTTCCCTGTAAAAATTGCCGCAAGTTTAGTCAAACTTATTTGTTTCCCTTTTGGTCGTCCTATTACTCAACCATCGGATGCCTTGAAACTTAAATTAGGTGAACTAATTCTTCAGGAAAATGCTTTCCGCGATGAATTAAAAAAACATGTCTTCTATAGCACTGATCCCGATGATGTCAATGGACGCATGGAGTCTACATTCCAAATGTTGCTTCAAATTGAGGATTTATGGAATAAGTTTAAAAAGGCTGAATCCAAAGGCCAATTTACAGGTCTGACTTTCGAAGAGCATATTGAATCTGCTCTTAAGGAGAATTTCATCACTCAAGCTGAAGCTGATCAGTTGCTTACGTATAACGCTAAACGTTTTGACAGTATGTTGACTGATGTTTTCGATACTGAACTTAATCAAAGTTTAGAACTTGAGAACCCTCACGCTCAGGCGCTGTCACACTCTACACAACACTAGTCACTCAATTGCTTCTGAAAAAACGATCCTAAAGGGTCGTTTTTTATTTTTTATCCCACTTTTTATATTTCATTCCACTATGGTGTTATAGAAAACAACATCAAAATAAGCGAAATTAAATGAAAACAAAATAATGAATCTTTATTCATTTTTTATGATAATGTGATTACAACTAATAAAATAGCTGTCATTAAATTTTAAACATATGAAATTGACACGCATTTGAATCATATAAACTACAGGACAAGGATTAACGCTATGAGTCAAGAAATCGTATTAGTTGCAGGTAGCCGTACCGCTATGGGTAGCTTTCAGGGAGGACTTTCAAACTTAACAGCCCCGCAACTTGGTGCTGAAGTCATTAAAGCCGTACTTGACCAATCTAAGCTTGCTGCAGACCAACTAGATGAAGTGATTATGGGCTGTGTTTTACCTGCGGGATTAAAACAAGGCCCTGCTCGTCAAGCGATGCGAATTGCAGGTGTACCAGATCATGTAGGTGCAACAACGATCAATAAAATCTGTGGGTCTGGCATGAAAGCCGTGATGCAAGCTGCAGATGCCATTAAAGCTGGCTCGGCAAATATTATTGTCGCTGGCGGAATGGAATCCATGTCGAATGCACCTTATCTCATGGACAAAGCACGCGCAGGTTACCGTATGGGACATGGCAAAGTGATTGATCACATGTTCCAAGAAGGTTTGGAAGATGCTGAAACTGGCTATTCAATGGGTATTCTTGCTCAAGAAATGGCAAATAAGAAAAACTACACACGTGAACAACAAGACGATTTCGCGATTCGCTCCTTAACTCGTGCTCAGAATGCGATTCAAAATAATTATTTCAAAGATGAAATCACCCCCGTTACAGTAAGTTCACGTAAAGGCGATGTCATCGTTGCCCAAGATGAAAATCCATTTACAGCAAAAATTGATAAAATTCCTACGCTACGCCCAGCATTTGCTAAAAACGGTACAATTACTGCAGCGAATGCTAGTTCAATTAGTGATGGTGCATCAGCATTTTTAGTGACTTCTGCTGAACACGCAACAGCAAAGGGGCTTTCAACTTTAGCAACGATTAAAGCTTACGCATCTCACTCTCAACACCCATCAGAATTTACCATCGCACCTGTTGGTGCAATAGAAAAAGTATTAAACAAAGCGGGCTGGACTGTTGAAGACGTGGATTTGTGGGAAATTAATGAAGCGTTCGCGATGGTAACCATGGCAGCGATTGATGCTTTTCATTTAGATCCTGAAAAAGTGAATATTCATGGTGGAGCTTGTGCACTCGGACATCCATTGGGGTCATCCGGTTCACGTATTATTTTGACTCTCATCCATGCATTAAAACGCTTAGGTAAAACAAAAGGTGTTGCCGCGCTTTGCATTGGTGGTGGAGAAGCAACTGCGATTGCGATTGAAATCCCAGCTTAATATTTATGCTATAGCGCATCTTAAGATGCGCTTTTTTTATGAGGAAAAAAATGTCAAAACAAGATTATGAAAATGGTTTAAAAGTTCGTACCGAAGTGATGGGAGAAAATTTTGTCAAACGTGCACAAGACAATACAGTTCCATTTACTCAACCACTTCAAGATTGGATTAATGAGCATGCATGGGGTTCAACTTGGCAACGTGAAGGTGTTTTACCGCGCAAGTATCGTTCGTTAATCACGATTGCATTTTTAACAGCCCAAAAAAGCCCAACAGAACTTAAAGGTCATGTACGTGGCGCTTTAAACAACGGCGCAACTGTTGAAGAAATCCAAGAGGTTCTTTTGCACAGCTTGCCGTACTGTGGTGCTCCAGCTACCCAAGAAGCATTTAGAGCCGCGTTAGAAGTCATTAATGAATATCAACAAAGCTAATCTCATTGAGCATTCATAGATAAACCGCTTAATCTACATTAAGCGGTTTTATAAGGTATTTCGACGCTAGATTTAACTTAATTCAATTTTAGATTGATGTTCAAGCACCTGAACCACAGCTGAAAAATCAGAATCTTGGGCTTTCACTTTTTCAATTTGCATATACTGATTTTGTATAAGTTGCATCGTTGGCAAATTCAACGCTTGCTCTTGAATTAGATCGGTCGCAATTCCAATATCTTTTTGTAAAAGATCTAAGGCGAAGGTTTTTGGAAATGCACGACTCAAGACACGTTGCGCCATAATATTTTCAGACATTGAACTTTTACCACTAGAATGATTAATACAATTCAATGCACTATTCAAATCTACTCCTTTTGACTTTAATACCGTCAATCCTTCTGCAAGTGCCCATAGATGGGTTGCCATCAACGTATTATTCACCGCTTTAACAGCAAATCCAGAACCACTCTCCCCGACATATTCAATTAATCCTGCAAATGCCTGAATAATCGGTTTTGCACGCTTATAAGCATCGAAATCACCTCCAACCATTACCGTCAGTGTCCCTTTTTCAGCACCTATAGTTTGCCCAGAAACGGGGGCATCTAAATATTCAACACCATTAAATTTCAACTGATTTGCAAGTTCTAAAGCACTTACAGGTACACCACTGGTACAGTCGATCCATACGCTCCCCTTGACCGGAGGATTTTGAGCAATAAGCTGTTCGACATCTGCACTGGTGGGTAAGCAACTGAAAATAAAATCTGCTTTCGCTGCTTGATCGACAGAGGTCGCTTTAGTACCAAATGTTTGTGCATGTGCTTCTGCTTTTTCAAAATTACGGTTCCAAACTAAAACTTCAAATCCTAGTTTTGGTAAATGGCTCGCCATGTGCCATCCCATAGCACCTAAACCGATAAATGCAATTTTCATTTTTAATTTCACCTTAAATTTGAGTGTTAGGGAGTGCCGTTGCTTCTGGTGAATGCGGTTTGTTTTCGAGTTCTACTGTTTGCACATTCTTATCTTCGCGATTTAAGAAAAGATTCAATAAAATAGCCGCTAATGTTGCAGTCCCTATTCCACCCAAATCAAAATTCCCAATTTGTAAACTATAATTGCCTGTCCCCATAATTAAGGTGACTGCAGCAATCAACAGAGTACTGTTTTTGGTAAAATCTACGCGGTTGTCCACCCAAATTTTAGCACCGGCCACTGTAATCAGACCGAAAACAACAATCGAAGCTCCCCCTAATAATGCGACAGGAATCGTACTAATAACCGCGCCAAATTTTGGTGATAGACCTAGCAAAATTGCAAATACGCCAGCAAATAAAAATATGGTGGTCGCATAAATTTTGGTTACCGCCATCACACCAATGTTCTCAGCATATGTCGTCATTCCTGTTCCACCCACTGATGCAGACAAGGTCGTACATACACCATCAGCAAAGAAACCTCGTCCCATATATGGTGAAAGATTACGTCCAGTCATTGCAGATACCGCTTTGAAATGTCCTAGATTCTCTGCAACTAAGATGATCGCTACGGGAGCAATAAGCAGCATTGCATTAAATTCAAACACTGGCGCATGAAAAGTAGGTAAACCGAACCAAGCTGCCTCACTGACTTTAGTAAAATCGATCGCTGTACCGAAACCCAAAACATTGGTGAGTAAAAAATAAATAAAGTAAGAAGCCACTAAGCCAATGAGCAATAACAATCTACGGATCATGCCCTTAGTAAATACGGCGATTACACTAATACAAATAATCGTGATTAGAGCCATCCATGAATCAAACTGATTAGCAGAGACACTTTTGATCGCCACTGGTGCTAAATGCAAACCAATGATCATCACAATTGCTCCAGTCACAATTGGTGGCATCAATTTTTCAATCCATGCTGTGCCAGTTTTCATCACGATCAAACCGATCAGTGCGTACAAAATACCACATGCAATGGTACCGCCAAGTGCTAAGCCTAAGTTTGGATTTAAGCCAACACCGGTATAACCAGTGACTGCAATGACTGCTCCAATGAAAGCGAAGCTCGAGCCTAAATAGCTCGGCATACGCCCCCCAGTCATTAGGAAAAATAATATTGTCCCAATACCCGTAATAAACATTGTAAGATTCGGATCGAAACCCATCAGTAAAGGGGCAAGTACTGTTGCTCCAAACATTGCAAATGCATGCTGCAGCCCCAATACCATACTTTTACCTGGCGGCAAGTACTCATCTACTTGAACTGCGGTCGTGTCTAGATTTCCTTGGAAAGGTTTAAATTTTGGAAACCATGTTTCTTTTGTGCTCATCGACCTTCTCCTGATCAAGCATGCTGTTTTAGACCATTGGAACTGGCTCGCAATATGCGCGGTTAAAATACATGAGGGCTTTTTCACCCGCTTGCTGTTTCATCCCCTTTACATGGCAGAACAAAACATCATGACTGCCTACCGATAAACTTTGTACGACTTCACAATCAAAACTCACTAGCGCACCTTCTAAAATAGGTGCACCTGTGACTAATGTTGACCAGTCCCCCTTTTCGAAACGTTCTGCCATTGGAGTTTTACCCCCAAACACATGCGATAAATGCTTTTGACTACTGCTTAAAGTATTGACACACAGAACCTGATTACTTTTAAATGTTTCAAATACTGATGCTGATCGATTTAGACATACCAGCAATGTTGGTGGCGTATCTGTCACACTACATACAGCTGAAGCTGTGAAGCCAGCTTTTCCTGCTAGACCAGCTGTAGTAATGACATTGACAGCTGCACCTAAATTCGACATTCCTTGTCTAAAAACCTGTTGGTCAATGTTGAGTGTGGCACTCACTGCCTCGGGTAAATTGATTGATTTCACATTTGCATTCATAGTGTTCTCCATCCCTCATCGCCTAAACAGTCAGTGAGGGACTCATAATAGGGTGATGAAAGCTTTCAAATTAAACATGAGCAATCGAAGCAATTTCGATGAGTGCATCAGGTTTGACTAATCCTGTTTGAACACAGTAACGAGCTGGTTCTGCATTCGGAAAATATTCGGCATATACTTCATTCATTGCAGCGTAGTTTGCCCAATCTGTCAGAAAAATATGGTTGAAAGTAATGTCCGACATTGTTCCGCCAGCAGTTTCGATGACCTTCTTTATTGTTTCAAGGACATGGCGTGTCTGTGCTGCTACGTCTCCAACATGAACTACATTGTTGTTTTCATCAAAAGGCAAAGTGCCTGAAACATAGACAATGTTGTCTGCTTTAGTTGCTGGCGAATACGGTGCGAGTGGCTTACCTGAACCCACTGGAATAATGACTTCTTTTGACATGACTTATTTCCTAATTTTAGAATCTATAAATATTTATGCGCTTTCAGCGAGTGTTGGTTGATCTGCAAAACTACTGACAAAACTTTCTGTATCCGACACCCATCCAAAGAAGGTTTTTATGTTGTACATACTTGCGACATGGGCTTCTTTTGGTCCTGCTTGATGACAGGCATCGTCTAAAGCCACGCCAAAATATTCTAGAAAGAAGCCATCTCTGAGCGTCGATTCAACACATACATTGGTCGCGATACCAACAAAAACCAAATTACGAATTCCACGCACTCTGAGCATGCTGTCTAGTGCTGTGTTAAAGAATCCACTATAACGAGGCTTTTCAATCACAATATCTTGAGGAGCTGGCACCAACTCATCAATCAACTCAAAATCCCAATCCCCTTTTGCTAACAATTTGCCTTGTAACTCAGGACGCTTACGCATGGTCTTCAGTGCATTTGATTTATGAAAGTTTGGTGAATCAATACCACCTGCTTCACGATATTGATTATCCCAACCGTTTTTGAAATAGATCACTTGAATACCAGCATCATGTGCTGCAGAAACTGCCTTTTTAATATTTTCAACCACAGGTTTTGTCGTCGACACATCAAACCCAGCAAGATCTAAATAACCACCTTTTGACGTATACGCATTTTGCATATCAATCACGATTAATGCTGTTTGCTCTGGTGCAAGCACAATATTTTCCGGTTCGGCTTTGAGTTTTACACCCGTACCCGCTTGTGCAGTAAATCCAGCTTCAACGGTATTTTCTAAATGACTCATGCGATTTTCTCCAACACAGGTTCTGAACTCATTCCTTCAACCACAACATGTTCACGACATTTCATAAGCGGCTGAATCCGTTGTCCAAAACTTTCAACACCTTCAACAAAATCATCAAATGTCAGTAAAATGCCTTCAGTTCCTTTCACCTCACTAATCTCATCTAGCATTTTTGCGATAGTTTCGTAAGAACCCACCAACGTTCCCATATTGATGTTGACTGGTGATACTGATGAAGCCATTTGACGAATATTAGTATCTGCACCGGATTTAGTATCTTTTCCGCCTTGATTCATTAACCAGTTGATCGCTTCAATATCAGCGCCATCGTTATAATGTTGCCACTTCGCCATCGCTTCTTCGTCTGTTTCAGCAGCGATAATCATGAACAAAACGTAGGTTTGAACATCACGACCCGTAATATCTGTTTTTGCTTTTAAACGATCGTTGATTTCTGCATATGCTGTTGGTGTATTAAGCCCTTTACCAAAAACAAAATTGTAATCAGCGTGTTGAGCAGAAAATTCCAAACCTGTATCCGATTGACCAGCGCAGATAATTTTCATCTCTGCTTGCGGGCGTGGGCTAACTCGGCAATCATCCATTTGGAAATGGTCACCTTTAAAATCAGATTTACCTGTTGCCCATAATTCACGCAGAATTTGTACGTATTCAGATAAGTATTCGTAACGCTTTCCGAAATATTCATCACCGGGCCACATGCCCATTTGGGTATATTCTGGCGCTTGCCAACCTGTGACGACATTTAGGCCGAAACGACCATTCGAAATTGAATCAATCGTAGATGCCATGCGTGCAACTATGGCAGGCGGCATCACTAGCGTCGCAGCCGTTGCATAAATTTTTATTTTGCTGGTGACTGCAGCAAGACCCGCCATAAGCGTAAAAGTTTCTAAGTTGTGATCCCAAAACTCAGTTTTACCCCCAAAACCACGCAGCTTGATCATAGACAATGCAAAGTCAAAACCATAATGCTCTGCGCGTTGGACAATTTTTTTATTTAACTCAAAACTTGGTTTGTATTGAGGAGCATTTTCTGAGAGTAACCAGCCATTATTTCCGATCGGACAAAAGACACCAATTTTCATATCTAACACTCCTAATTTAACGATCAGTTAAATTTGATTTAGTAGGATTAAGCCTTAGAGCTTGTATTAGATATTTAGCAAATGATGTGCCAATTATTATTTTATTATATATTACAATAACTTAATAATTTTATATTTTACCTTATGATAAATTAATCATATAATCCCAATACCCATTACTCCTAAATAACGTCATAAAAAAGTGCACAAGATGTTCCAAAAAATACCATTTGGTAAAATAATTAAAAAAACCACGATCTCAATCGTGGTTTTTTATATGCAATTGAAAAGTTTCAAATGCTAGAGTGATCGAAGAAATTGAATAAGTGCCTGATTAGTGATATCTGGCTCAGTCACAGTAGAAGCATGTGCACCTACATCAAAAATTGAGCATTGTGCATGTACAAAATTTTTCTGAAGATCAAGAGTCTTATGTACTGGAACCAAGAAATCATCACGATTTGCAATCAAGTGAATTGGAGTTCGTTGAAGTGCGGTGATATGTTCATTTTTTATTTTAAATTCCTTTAAAGCCTTCAGACGTCTCAGTACATTCTCTTTTGGTGGAAAGTTTCGGAGTTGATTATTTTCTGCTTGTTGTATTTGATCGATATTAACAGAGATCCATACAGGTGGATAAAGAAATAATGCTTGAGCTCTAACATATGCCTCTGCACCAGCATTTTGTAATAACGATTCTCGAGCTTCAAAACATTTGAGCGTATGTGGATCTAGTGAGTCCCATGCATTAATACTGGTCAAACTCAACATTTCCAATTTTGTATTTTGAATTAAAACGGCTAACTCCGCTCCAATATGCCCACCTAAAGCATGACCGATAAAATGGAATTCATCGATCTTTAGATCCTCTAAAATCTGTATCACTTGTATTGCCATATCGGTCATTGAATAAGTTGGTGCTAGTAATGCAGCATCTGCATGACATCCTTGTTGATCATATGTAATGACATGAAAAAATCGAGTCAATATATCTAATTGAGGATGCCAAAAATGTCCATGCCCTCCTAACCCTGAAGAGAACAACACAAATTGAGCATCAGGATTAGCTTTGCAGTAAAAAACTTGATACGTCATAAATTTTACCTATCGATAAAAAATAACTACAACTCTGCAATTAACATGCCCAAGCTAATTCAATTAAAAATTTATTTCTAAAATGCTAAATTTATAATTCTAAAGATAAACAATAATTGTTATCATTTACAATAATTACATACACTCACACTTTCTTACTTTTATGAACAGTACAGAATTCGAACTACCAGGCGAGTTAACACTTGGGAATCAAGTAAAAAAAACTCGTAAGACTACTAAATCAGTTTCTATCAGTTATCGCCTGATGGTGCTCTATCGTTTTTTATTGGCGGGTATTGGAGGTTATTTGCTTGCATCCCTCTCTGCTATCGTGATTGCACAAACATTTAGCACATATCAATCTAGCGCAGCGATGTCAGCAACGCTCATTGCTTTCTGTTTACAGTGTGCAGCGTTTATTTGGGTTTTTATGGTTCACAAAACCAGGAAAGCTACATTGGGCATCGTCTTACCTAGCCTTGCTTTATTTCTCATCTATAAAATCATGGGGAACTAATTCATGAGAAGTGATGCCAAAGCTGAAGGGCCACGCCAGTCTATGTCATGGTTACATACTTGGGCTAGTTTGATACTAGGATGGTTGCTGTATGCCATCTTTGTAACCGGTACTTTGAGTTTTTTCCAAGCAGAAATCAGTACATGGATGAAACCCGAGTATCACCAATCGATTCCAAGCCAATCTCAACTTGAGCAGACGCAAGTGGCTCTGCAATATTTGCAGAATAATCATGCTGATGCAGGGAGCTGGGGAATTCAATTGCCCAATGCTCGTCAAAATTACACCACACTGAATATCCGCAGTGTCGGAGAAGATCCCAATGCTCGTCGCGGTGGTGAACGTGTGACGATTGACAGTGCCACAGGTGAAGTATTAGAAGCCCGTGAAACCCGTGGTGGTAGTTTTCTATATCGTTTCCATTTTGAATTATATGGAATGCCACGTATATGGTCACGTTGGATTGTGGGCATAGCGACCATGTTTATGCTTGTTGCGATTGTCAGTGGCATCATCACCCATAAGAAAATCTTTAAAGATTTCTTTACCTTTAGGACAGGTAAAGGACAGCGTTCTTGGTTAGACGCACATAATGCAACAGCTGTATTTGCACTTCCCTTTCATATCATGATCACTTTTAGTGGTTTACTTTTATTATTGTTTACCATCATGCCGTGGGGGGTACAGCAAATCTATGATAATCGTGGCGCGTTCCTACAAGATCAACGAAAATCCTTAATTCAAAATCCAGCAGAATCAGAAGGTCAGACTCGTACTGGTCAACCGCAAGGAAATGAGCGCTCAATGATGAATGCTCGTACAGAAGTTGAGGCTCGTGGTACGCAGTCAGCATCAAATGAACATGCTAACAAAATGGATGGTGAGAGAAAGAATCGAGGTGAAGGTCGACGTACGCGAAACCAAGATCGTAAAGCTGAACCTGCACCACTTACAGATATTGCCCCAATCCTCACTCAAGCTGAAGCGAAGTGGAAAAACAATCCGATTGGTTCGATCACGATTAAAGCACCAAATACATCTAAGGCGACCATAGAGTTACGTGCTTTACACGGCGCAAGTATCGCTCATCGTGGCGTATATGAAACTTTAGACTTCAATGGTGTGACAGGTCAAAACATTACAGATGATTCCGCTCAACTCAAAAATCCTTCTATTCCCAATGGCATTTACAATGTTGTCACTGTTCTACATGAAGCACGAGGAGTTGATTTAGCCTTACGTTGGATACTCTTTTTTTCTGGTATCGTTGGCACGCTAATGGTCGCAACAGGATTAATTTTATGGTGCGTTAAACGTGCACCTCAACAAGCGAAACAAGGTTATAAATCCTTTGGCTATCGCACGGTTGAGATTACCAACATCGCTGCGATTATCGGCTTACCAATTGCTTGTGCAGCTTATTTTTATGCAAACCGTTTTATCCCTGCCGATATGGAAATGCGTTTAAATTGGGAAATCCGTACATTCTTTATTGTGTGGCTTTTCACACTTGTTTATGCTGTTTTTCGCACCCATCGCCAAGCTTGGCTTGAATTACTGAGTTTCGCTACCCTGCTTTTCGCTTTCCTTCCGCTCATAAACTTTATCACAGGTGGTCAACCTTTATGGCGTTCGATAGCTCACGGACAATGGGTTATCGCTTCGTTCGATCTGGCTATGATGGTATTGGCAGTGGTTTTCTATTTTGCACTTTACAAAGTTCAAAATCATCAAGGAACTCCATTAAAAAAGAGTCAAGTTTTACCTAAGGTAGAGGGGTAATCACCATGAGCTTTTTTCTCCTCATTTGGGCAGTTTGTACTTTAGGTTTTATAGGTTTAGCCAGTGCAATGCAAAAGCATCAAAAACAAATTTTTGGTCAAACATTGAGTATTAAACACCAGAAAATAGCCTCAATAGTTGGATGGGGATTCCTGTCGTTAGGGCTTATCCTCTGCATGAGCAAAGGACAAGTCAGTAATATGATGAGTTATTGGGTTGGTGTACTGACATTCGCTGCACTTTTTGTTGCACTTTGTCTGACCTATTTTGAGTCACAAATAAAAAAAATCATTTTGGGCGTATCCTTTATTGGATTCATCAGCTTGATCTTCTCAATCATTTAATACTTTACTTGATAAAAACCGACCCATATTTCATTTAAATATGGGTCGGTTTTTTTTCTTAGATTAGCTTTAAACGTGAATCACGCTGAAGTTCTAGCAAATCAAACGTATAATGAACCTCATTTATTATGGCGGTTAAGGATCGGTACGCATGGAACTTCGACATTTGAAATATTTCGTCTCAGTTGCCGAAGAACTTAATTTTACGCGTGCTGCAGAAAAACTTTTTATAGCGCAGCCTTCTTTAAGCCTGCAAATTAAAGACCTTGAAGCGGAGTTAGGTACATCCCTGCTGATTCGTAAAAGCAGAAGCTTATCGCTCACAGAGGAAGGAGAAACTTTTTTAAAAGATGCTCGACATATCTTGAAACTTGCTCAAGACGCCAAACACAAGATTCAAATTATGGCGAATACCAAGAAAAATAAATTAAATATTGGTTTTTTACCTGTGGCAGAAATGAAAATTTTTCCCTATGTCATGCCAATTATTCGTGCACAACAGCCTGATTTAGATATTCAATTTCATAGTTTGAGCTGTGTACATCAAATCCAAGCACTTCGTGATCAAAAAATTGATGTCGCATTCACTCGCCAATGTATCGATGATGAGCATATTGCCTCTATCGAATTGTTTAGTGAGCCTCTGATCTTGCTGATTCCTCGTCATTCAGCCCATGCGCATTTAGACTGTATTTCAAAACAGGATTTAATTGCCCAAAAATTTATCATGAGCGAGGAAACTGCCTCACCGATTTTGTTCCAAAAAATTCAAAATATTTTTGAAGCCCTAAATACATCTATTCAAGTTGCTCAATACTCGAGTAATATTTTAATGAATATTAATCTTGTAGCGATGCAAGTCGGTTGGACCATTGTTCCAAAATATGTTGAAAGCTTGCTCAGTGAAAATGTCTTAATTAAGTCAACTGAAATCGATTTACCGAATATCAGCTTATATTTGAGTTTCAGAAAACAAGATCAAAGTAAGCATTTGCAAACTGTGAAAAATATTCTAAGCCAACACTTTCATTGTCATATTTTTTAAAACTTTGAAAGCTATTTTAAAAATAAAAAACCTGCAAATTTGCAGGTTTTCTTTTAGATTAGTCTTAAACTTTTTGATTAAACGCCAAGTTTATCAAACAGTTTTTGACTGAGCTCTTCGCTCGTCTGAGGAATACTTAAGCCAGCGACAAATTTATCTGGTCTTAAAAATGCCATCGAGTATTGAGTACGACCAAACCATGCTCGAATCGCATGCTCCGTATCCCCAAGTGTCAATATTTCATCATCATGAGCATCAGTATTCAATTGTTCAGGTGGAACGACTTTAATGAATTTCACACCCAATGCTTTCCATTTTTGAATACTTGTTGGTGTGAGTCCCCAAGTCGGATCTACTCCCCAAGCAATAATAGCAAAGCCTTGACCAATAAAATCATCCAGTAATTTCACCTGGCCTGTGCTGTCTTGCATTTTAGGTTGAATAAACATTTTACCGATTGGTGATGTCTTATTGACCTGTCCAACCAAAATACCAGATTTATATTGTGGCATTGGCTTAAAGCGCATTTCCAACAAATATTGTTTAACTGGTTTAATGTAATTTAGAACATATGAAATAGCATCACGCGCAGTACCTTGCCATTTTTTAGGCGGAGCCAGCACATGGCCTGCTGTAACAGATAAATCAATCATCGCTTTGGCATGATCATGACGCTCTTCTTGATAAGAATCTAGAACTTTAGCATCTACTTTACCTTGTACGACCATAGCCAGTTTCCAAGATAAATTGAACGCATCACGCATTCCACTGTTATAACCCTGCCCCTGCCATACTGGCATAATGTGCGCTGCATCTCCCGCAAGTAAGATACGCCCTTCTTTAAATCTACTGGCAATACGTGCATTATGGGTATAAACACGATTTCGGATCACATCGATATTTTCAGTGTTTGGTAATACTTTGGATAAAAGTTTAGCCATGTTTTCAGGTTGGCTAAGTTGCTCTTGCGTCTCCCCTGGCATCACCATAAATTCAAAACGACGGATACCATGTGGTAAAGCCGCTGACACATATGGACGTACTGGATCGCAACATAAGTAAATATGTGGTGTCGCCAATGGATCGTTTGCAATATCGACAACAATCCATTGGTTTGGTGCAGTTTTACCTTCAAAAGGAATATTCAACATACGGCGAACGTAGCTATTACCGCCATCACATGCCACAAGATACTTTGCAGTTATATATTCAATTGTTTTATCTTTATTTTGGATTTGAACTTCAACTTGATCTTCAGTCTGCTTAAAACTTTGAAGTTGACGAGAAAAAAGTACTTCCACATCATCAAAACGTTCTAAACCTTCCAATAATTCTGCATCAACATAAGGTTGTACGAATGCGTTACGACGAGGGAAACCAAACTCACGTGTTTTAGGTTGGATATCTGCAAAACAACGGCCTGAAGGCGTAAGAAAACGCATCGCATGATCGGGAGTGGTATGCGGCAATACTTTGTTGATCAAGCCAATCGATTGCATTGTTCTTAGAGATTCATCATCAATACCAATTGCACGAGGATAATCAATCAATTGATCAAGCTGTTCAATCACTTTTACTTTTAAGCCCGCAAGGCCAAGGCCGTTCGCCATCGTTAAACCGACTGGGCCTGCACCAAGTACGATCACATCTGCTGAATAAGTGTTGGTCTGTGACATGGTCAATCTCCTCTAATATTCGCATTAGAGAGGATTTTCAGCATAGGAAAAAGTTATGCTAAGGTCTTATGAAATTTAAGAAATTGTCACTTTTACTTCAATTCCATCAAAAAACCTTAATTTATGTCGCTCATCTATAGCTTTTACCTATAGTTGAATTTGTAATTCATCTACAAAATATCTTAGTAAATAGGCTCGAACCATACTACTCAAGCTTTGAATCAGTTTTGCAGTATAATAAGGGAACAACTTTAATATTTTTTGCTTCGCTTTGAAGCCATGGAATCCCACTATGACTAAACGTGTTACCGTCCCGATTGCTCTCGAAAATCGTGCTCATGCAGGTAATGCCGCTGCTCAATTTGAACTTGCTGAACTTTATATGACGAGTGAACACGATGAAGACATTGCGCTTGCAGAAGAATGGGCTTTACGTGCTGGTCAATTGGGTCATGTCGAAGCGATGTACTGGTTAGGGGAAGGTTATACACATTATGCGAAAGAAGTTTTAGAAGAAGATCCTGAAGATGCAAAACTAAACTTTGAGTACGGTTTTAACTGGCTCACGCAAGCAAGTAAACATCAACATGCTGCTGCGATTTTAGAGCTCGCAGGTTATTACCGTCGTGGTAATGTGGTCGAAAAAGATGTACAAAAATCTGTTGAATTGGTGACTCAAGCCGCTGAACTTGGTGATACTCAAGCAATGCGTGATTTATCTGCCATCTATGCACATGGTTTAGGTGTAGATGTAAACGAGGAAAAAGCTGATTATTGGCAGGAAAAAGCTCAATCAAGCACTTAAGATAAATCTCGTTTTTTTGCCTCAAAAGCCTTCATGATTGAAGGCTTTTTATTGAACTACTTTAGATCTTGTTAAAACTTTAACATACCTTAAAATAGCAACCCACTTTAAGATAGTGACATACTTTTAGATATTAATTAACTTCAGCGATGATGGCTTGTCTACAAATCCCATCTACTGCCCTTTGCTGTTCAAATATTTTTTTCGGCATTGCTTCAAAGCTATCAAAAAAGCAGATTTCTTCTTCATTAATGTCATATACCAATGAATGATTACCAATGCCTTCTAAAGTATCGTAATACACGATCACGAACTTATTGGCATCAAATGCGATTTGAATATCTTGATAGCTGATTGCGGGGGATATTTTTAGCGCAAGTTTTTCAGCTTCTAAATAGCTTTGCTTTTCTTGCTCTTGAAGTGCATTGTCTTCATCTGTGGTAAATTCCACATCTAAGCCAAATTTTTTAAGTCCCACCGCTAGACCGATCGTGGTCGTTCCATCACCTTCTACATAACCACAGACTTCTTTTAGTTGTTCAATATCTGGGTCTAAGCCAAGATGTTGAAAGAGCATCCATACGGCGTAAATGCCAGCATTGGCTTCGAGGTTAGCTAGTTCTTCGGGAATTTCCATCAAAAATATATATTATTTATTGAGCTATCAATTATAACAAATAATCTTCTTCAAAATTTAAGAAATTAAATACAAAATTCAAGCTCACTCATCTAAAAGTTTCAAAAAGTTTGGACATTGTAAATGGTCATCGTATGGACATTTTTCAACGTGTGACAAAATTAAGAGTAATTTATTTAAAGTCTCAATTTTATCTTTGATTTCGTTTTTTGCTTCCCTAACTTGATCGCGTTTAATTTTAATTTTTTCATGATCAATTGACATATTTTTAATTTGGCTCAGCGTCATACCACCATTTTGGAAGATCTTGATTAATGAGATATTCTGTATTGCTCGGGATGAATACTGTCTTCTAAGCCCTTTCCTTCCAATAGATCGAATAAGTCCTTTTGATTCATAAAACCTAATCGTGGCAGTTGAAGTATTTGTTCGATCAGCTAGATCACCTATATCTAT